>DASTSJ010000146.1:0-3943 GCA_035760765.1 Edaphobacter sp.
TTCGACAAGCAGGGGCGCCGCGAAGAGCGCGTCGTCTTTGCCCCTCAGACCACGCTAGAGCGCGTCGTGATGACACCAACCGACTTCGACGAGATCGAGCACCGCCTCCCCTTCGTCCTGACCGCCGAGGAGATGCCGCAATACGACATCAAGTATCTGGGCCGCCAGCGCGTCGATGAGCTGGACACGTACGTCTTCGAGGCGGGTCCCAAGGTCATGGAGAAGGGGAAGCATTACTTCCAAGGCAAAGTCTGGGTCGATCAGCAGGACTACCAGATCGTTTTGGTGAACGGCCAGACTGTGCCGCAGGATACGCGGCGCGGGCACGCAGACCTGCAGCCGCCCTTTACCACCTATTACGAGCAGGTAGATGGCAAATACTGGTTCCCCACCTACACAAAAGCGGACGGCACACTGCACTTTCCGGCAGCCGACGGAGCCCCTCGGCAGGATGTCCACATGCGGAACATCGTCCGCTATACGGACTACAAGCAATTCCGCGCTACCAGCCGCATCATTTACAACGGCGAGGACATCACGAACAATCGCGCCCCCGAGGACAACAAGAATCAGCAGAATCAGAACCAGCAGCAGCCCGCTGCGAATTCACCGCACTAAACCGGCAATACCCGTAAAAAGACAATGCCCCTGCTCGAAATGAGCAGGGGCATTGTCTTTGCGAATGAATCTTAGAACCAGCAGCCGTTACGAAGTCTCGCAGTGTGCGTCCGGATCGGCGTGCTGTTCCATCATCCAACGGTCCATCATGGTTCCGGCACAGCGCGCACCGCACAGATGCTTCACGCCGGGTGAATGCGCGTGCTGCATCTGCCATCGGGTCAGCTTGATCAGCGGCTGGTCTTCTCCCGGGTTCGGACCGGGAAAGCAATCCGACCAGGCAAGCCACCAGCCGTCTGAATCCTTCTTATTGCCACAAACATCACAGGTATAGCTCTCGATGTAAGCCATCTTCTCGCTCCGCCGCTGAAGTTAATCTACGGTTTCTAACGAAGTGCAACCGGATCGACGCGACCGGAGTTCTGCAGCATCTGCCAGTCCGATTCGTCGACTGCCTCAAAGTCTTCGCCCTTGAGGGTCTTCAGACGGGCCAGATCCAGGTCGCTCCATCGCTTGTCCGGTTCGCCGATAATAAACCACGGTCCGCCGTTGTCCGACAGGATCATGCCGTACTTCTTCAGTCCCTTCAGGATGACCTGGTTTTCCTTCGAAAACTTCGAAATATCGAAGTCGGCCTTCAGGCGGAAGCGCTCGCCCATTGGAGGGTAGGTGGGATCCGTGATCCTGGATGCAAAGTGCCGCGCCGGCCAGACATACATCCGCTGCGTCTTCGGGGTTGTAAAGCGGATGGCATGCTTGATCTCTCCCGAGGCCACCTCGTCATAGCGCAACAGGCCGGGAAGAACGGCAAGCCCGGCAGCATCGGTGGAGGTCTTGTCCGGATCGCGCAACGCATTGCTGGTCAGGTCCATCTTGATGCCTGCACCGGCGCTCCAGCCTCCATCCTTCTGCCGGACGACACCTCCAATCTCTGTCAGGACACAACGCCCCTCATCCACCATCAAAATGTGACGGTCAGAGTCATCCGGGGAGTTCCATCCGCCCTCGATCAGCGCGCTTTCGGGCGTGGGGTAATGGCCAGGGTCGCTCTCGTCCCCGTAGGTGAAGTTGATGGGAACTCGCGGCCGGCCGGGCTTGATGATGGTAATCGGAATGCCATTGTTGGGGTCCGATCCGAAGTTGGGATGCAGAACAAGCGCCGGACCCATCCTCTGTATATAGTCGTCCGAGTGCTTGTCCTTTGCGAGCTTATCGATCGGCGTGTTCCAGACGTTATCTGCAGGAAAGATGGGACATCCGGCGATATGCGGTCCGGAGCTGTTCGAGGACCCCGCAGCGCCGGGAATACCGGAGCCGACAGCAGCAAGCTTGGAGGCGGCCATCACCCGGTCGGCCTCTGTAGGGACCTTGGAATGCCAGACCAGAACCACTACCGCTATCCCAAACAAAACCGCGCCGAGCTGATTCTTCTTTCCGGACTTCATTCGCCCTCCATAACTCATCAAGCTGCCGCGTTGTCACGGCTCTTTCATTGTGCACCATCATAATCGCGCACTCTTTGGGCAACCTGCCTTTCTCAATCGCATCTTAACCAAAAGTCTGCATCGGTAAGAGTGGCTTGATCGCTGGTCTTCCGGGCTGGAATGTTTCTTCGCATCGTCACCTGCCTTGAAAAGTTTTCAATCCTGACCTGCAGATCCTGAGACTTACCTGCAGTCATCCACAACAATTTCAAGAAGCTGTCGCGCTCCGGCTCACAGCCCGAATACGCGCCGCAGGGTTGTCTTTATCACTATGGCTAAGGTCCTTGTAATTGGAGCAGGTGTGATGGGGCTGGCGACAGCCTGGCAGGCACTTCGCAATGGCCACCAGGTTGATCTGGTAGAGGGCGCTCCCGAAGCGGGAGGTATGGCAGCCCACTTCAACTTCGCCGGCGACTCGGTCGAGCGGTTCTATCACTTCGTCTGCAAGACCGACTATCCGACCTTCGAGCTGCTGCGCGAGCTTGGCCTCGAAGATCAGTTGCGCTGGCGTCCCACCTCCATGGGCTTCTACACCGATGGCGAGCTGCATCCCTGGGGTAATCCTGTTGCTCTGCTAAAGCTTCCAAACGCTCCTCTGCTCTCCAAGCTCCGTTACGGCATGCTGGCCTTTATCAGTACCCGCCGCAACGCCTGGCCGGAACTTGAAAACATGTCAGCGAAGGACTGGATTATCCGATGGTGCGGAGAAGACGCCTATCGCAGATTCTGGAAGACCCTGCTCGAGTTCAAGTTTTACGAGCACGCCGATAACATATCCGCCGCCTGGATATGGACGCGCATCCGCCGCATCGGCCGTTCGCGATCCAGCATGATGCAGGAAGAGCTGGGCTACATCGATGGCGGATCGCAGACGCTGGTCGACGCACTCGTCCGATCCATTGAAGAGCAGGGCGGACGCATTCATCTTGGCTCACCTGTACAGTTCGTTACCACCCGAGATGGTCACGTAACCGGCGCCGAGACCACAACAAGACACTTCGCAGCCGATCACGTCGTCTCTACCGTCCCCACGCCTTACGTCGCCGACATGGTGCCCGATCTTCCGGAAGGCTGGAAGCAGAAGTACCGCGCCATCCAGAACATCGGTGTGATCTGCGTCGTCTTCAAGCTCCGGAAGGCTGTGACTCCGCACTTCTGGGTCAACGTCTCCATCCCTGATCTGACGATTCCCGGCGTGGTGGAACTGACGAACCTGCGTAAAGAGATCGACAGCTCGATCGTTTACATCCCCTACTACATGCCGACGACGAATGAAAAGTTCGGATGGCTCGATAAGGATCTTGTCGCCGAGGGGTTCAGCTGCCTGCTGCGCTTGAATCCAACGCTGCAGGCCAGCGATATCATCGCGACGCATGTGGCGCGTTTGCGCTACGGCCAGCCGGTGTGCGAGCCCGGCTTCGCGGCAAAGATTCCTCCAGTGCAGACCCCGATCGCCGGTCTCCAGATCGCCGATACCTGCTTCTACTACCCGGAAGATCGTGGCATTGCAGAGAGCGTGCGCCTGGGCCGGCAGATGGCGCGGGCGATCCCCGCAACTCCAAAGGCGGTCCCCGTGGCGACGCCGATTTCCAGAGCGGTGGAGTCGACTGTTGAGAGGTAAGACGTCCGACGCTTCACCCTTGTGGAATAGGAATCGAGTCTTTGTAGAGATCGGCCTACTCTTTCTCATCGCGCTTGCCGTCCAGGTGATCGGCTTCAAGGCTAAGTGCGGACCGTATGACGAATTTCTATCGCTCTACGGCGCCGACCGCGTGCTGCACGGGCAGATGCCCTATCGCGACTTCTGGACGATGTATGGCCCCGCCCAGTTCTACGTGCTG
>DASTSJ010000147.1:0-3240 GCA_035760765.1 Edaphobacter sp.
AGTCGCTTCAGAGAAAACGGCACGCAGAAACGATTGACAGCAAAGGACATTGGGAGGGGAGGGTCTTGACATGGAAATCTGAGAAGAAGATCACATCATCCATTTGAGGCCTTAGGCGCCGGTCTCTCGTCCAACCCAGCACGGTGCCAAAACGATGATCACGCTGCAATTCAACTCCGTCAGGAAGATGCTGGTTCTGGTCGCAGCATGTCTTATTGTCCACGGGATCGCCTTCAGCCAACCGGATCACCCGTCGGGCAGAGGGGGCGGGAGATCGCATATCGCTGAATCCCAGACGCTCAATATCGGTGGCGCCAGTATCCAGGTCGACTTTACCGAGGGGGAGCTGGACCTCGGCCGACCGGCAATCGTGGACTGGGTGAGAAATGCGGCGGGTGCCGTGACCACCTATTACGGTCGCTTTCCGGTCAAGTCAGTACGAGTACTGATCATCCCTGAGGCCGATCGGGATGGCGTGTTTCACGGAACGACATGGGGCAATCGCGGCGGTTTTCAGGGCTTCACCCGGATCAGCGTTGGCCAGAAGACCACTGCCCAGCAATTGGCCGATGACTGGATGATGACCCATGAGCTTACCCATATGGCTTTTCCCGATCTGCCCGACGAGAACCATTGGATGGAGGAGGGAATTGCCACCTATGTGGAGCCCATAGCACGCGTCCAGGCGGGCGAACTGGATGCAAAGCGAATCTGGCCCGACATGATGGACGGAATGCCCAAGGGCGAGCCGAAGCCCGGTGATGAGGGTCTGGACAGGACGCACACCTGGGGCCGCACTTATTGGGGAGGAGCCCTCTTCTGCCTGGTTGCAGACGTTGAGATCCGGAAGGAAACCCGTAACCGCAAGGGCCTCCAGGATGCTCTACGAGCAATCGCCGATGCCGGAGGTACGATCGATCACGGCTGGCGCCTGGAGCAGGCCCTGGAGATCGGAGATCGAGCGACAGGCACGCATGTCCTGACCACGATGTACCGTCAGTGGGGCACAAATCCGGTTGATGTCGATCTTCCGGCCCTATGGAAATCGCTCGGCGTGCGAACCGTGGGTGAGACTGTGGAGTTCGATAGCACCGCGCCGCTCGCCAGAGTCCGTTCAGCGATCTTCAACCGCTAGCGCGGACTCGATCTGTTCTCAAGATCGCCCTTGACCGTCTAAGTTCGTGGCATCCCCTCAAGCTGATACGACTCTGACTCCTCTTCTATTTTTTCAGCGCGAGGCCGGAAGGTGCTGTAAAGAAGCGGAAGCACATACAGAGTTAGAGCAGTCGCGCTGAACAGGCCTCCGATGACAACCGTAGCAAGCGGCCGCTGGACCTCGGCGCCGCGCGACGTGGAGACAGCCATGGGGATGAATCCAAGACTTGCCACCAGAGCTGTGATCAGCACGGGGCGCAGACGGTCCGAGGCGCCTTTCCGAATCGCTTCCTCTTCAGGGCAACCGCTCTCTCTCAGAGAGTTGATGTGACTGACCATCACCACGCCATTGAGCACGGCGATTCCGAACAGCGCGATAAAGCCGACGCTGGCCGAGAGATTCAGATTCATCCCGCGCATCCAGAGGGCGCCGATTCCGCCGACGAGCGCAAGCGGGACGATCAGCAGGATGAGAAACATCTGACGCACGTTCTGGAAGGTGGCATAAAGCAGGCCAGCGATAATCAGAATGGAGATGGGCAGCATGATGGCCAGCCTTGCCTGCGCGCGCTGCTGATTCTCGTACTGTCCGCCCCACTCCAGCCGATATCCCGCGGGCAGGTGGAGTTGTCTGCTGATGGCAGCCTTGGAATCGTTGACAAAGCTGCCAAGGTCGCGGTCGCTCACATTCGACATGACGACGATGCGCCGCCGTGCCTGCTCGCGCCCGATGATGATCGGGCCACGAACCTGCCGGATGGTGGCGACCTGATCCAGACGCACCATTGCGCCTGAAGGTGTCTTCAGCTGCAACGAGCTCAGCTCTTCAGGGTTGTTGCGAAGATTCGCCGGCAGACGCAGCGCGATGGGAAAGCGCTGTTCGCCTTCGATCATCTCCGAGATCTGCCTGCTGCCATAGAGATTCTCAATGATCTCCTGAACATCGGAGACATTTACGCCGTAGCGGGCTGCCGCCGTTCGGTTCACGTCCACCTGCAGCTCGGCCGCGCCCGAGAGAAGCTCCATTTGAGTCTGTGATGCTCCCCTGATGGAGCCGATGATCTTGCGGGCCTGCTTGCCAAGCTGTTCCAGCGTGTCGAGGTCCGGCCCGAAGATCTTCAGAGCGACATCGCCGCGGGTTCCGGTGATGGTCTCGTCCATGCGCATCTGCATGGGCTGGGTCAGCTCGTAGCTGACACCTGGAATCTTGTCGAGCGCCGCCTCCATGCGCTTAGCCAGCTCTTCCTTTTTTGCTGGACTCTCGTCTCGCACCTTTGGGGTAAACGTGATGTAGGAGTCGGACTCGTACTCGCCCATTGCTTCGGTGGCCAGATCAGGGCGGCCCAGTTTCGTGACCACACCGGCAACCTCGGGAAAGCTCATGATGGTGCGCTCGATCTCTTTGCCAATGCGGATTGACTCGGTCAGGGAGATGCCCGGCAGCTTCTTCGAGGTGATGATCATCGAGCCCTCATCGAGGGTGGGCATGAACTCGGTCCCGATGAACTTGAGCGAGAGAAGCGCAACAGCGACCAGAGCGATCGCGGCAATGTAGATAAGCTTGCGATGGTGCTCGGCACGCACCAGCGAACTCAGGTAGCGTGCCTTCAGTTTTTCGAACCAGCGTTGTTCCAAGTGGCCGTGCTTCAAGGCGAGGACGCCAGCGCGATGGCGCAGAGCGACGGTGCAGAGGACAGGCACAACAAACAGCGCCAGAAACAAGGAGCCCAGCAGGGCCGAGACTACGGTGACGGCCATGGGGCGGAACATTCTTCCTTCCAGACTTTGCAGCGTCAGGATGGGAAGGTAGACGGAGATGATGATGAGAACGCCGAAGACGATAGGCCGAGCGACTTCATGGGCGGCCCCACGGATAATCTCGATGAGATTGAGCTTTCGGTTCCCATTGCTCTCCAGCCGGTGCATGCAGTTCTCGACCATGACGACCGAGCCATCTACGATGGTGCCAAAGTCAATCGCTCCCAGGCTCATCAGGTTTACCGAGATGCCGAACATCTGCATGCCGAAGAAGCCGAACAGCAGCGAGAGGGGAATGGTAAACGCAACCACCAGGGCCGCACGCCA
>DASTSJ010000148.1:0-13079 GCA_035760765.1 Edaphobacter sp.
GGCCAAGTACGAGAATATTGATCTGATCATTGTTCGCGAGAACATGGAGGATCTGTACGCCGGTCTGGAGCACGAGATCGTTCCGGGTGTGGTGCAGTCGCTGAAGATCATCACGGATAAGGGTTCGAGCAGGATTGCGCAGTTTGCCTTCGACTATGCGCGCAAGCATGGTCGGAAGAAGGTCCACGCGATTCACAAGGCGAACATCATGAAGCTGTCGGACGGCCTCTTTCTACGGTGCTGCAGGAGAGTTGCCGAGGAATTTCCGGAGGTGGAGTACAAGGAGCACATCGTCGACAACACCTGCATGCAGCTGGTGCTGAATCCGTACCAGTACGACATTCTGCTGACGGAGAACCTGTACGGCGATATTCTGAGCGACCTGTGCAGCGCGTTTGTGGGTGGCCTGGGTCTGGTGCCTGGGGCGAACCTGGGAACTGAGTGCGCGATCTTTGAGGCTGTTCACGGCTCGGCACCGGATATTGCGGGGAAGGACATGGCGAACCCGACGGCGCTGCTGCAATCGGCCGTCCTGATGCTGCACCACATCGATGAGCCTGCGGCAGCAGTGATGATCCAGAACGCGATCGAGCAGGTCTATCGTGAGGGCAAGACGCTGACGCGAGACGTGGGCGGCCAGAGCGGAACCAGGGCGTTTGCCGATGCGGTGCTGGAGGCGATGGCTTCTCCTGTGGCCGCGCAGTAAAGAAGTACCGCCGCATGAGGCGGGAGGATCGGTTAGAACGATGCGGACGCGCCTGCAACCGGCGCGTCCGCATTTTTTTGCCCTGCTGCTGTTTCTAAGTCGAATGAAAGCAGACGATTGCGCCTGGGGATGCATCGTAGTGAGTGCTAACGTTGAGTTCCACCAGACAGGTCCATGGAGGAGTGGATGGAGATAGCGTCTGTTTTGTGGCAGGAGGTCGTACGCCAGGGGTTCAACCTGACGCTGGTCACGCATCAGCTGCCCTTCTGGTTTCTGGTCTTCGCGCTTTTTCTGCCCCGTATATCCCTGGTCGTGGCCTGGTTTCAAGGGGTGCTGATCCCGTTCCACCTGGTGGGATGGATTCCGCTGATCTTTGCCATTTTGCTGCCTCGCGCTCTGGTGCTTTATCTGATTTACCTGGATCAGGGGTTGAGCCTGTGGTTTGTGATCCACCTGGTGGTCGCGATCCTGGTCTGGATGGGCGGCGGACATACTTATCGGAGCCGCCGTGGGGATTAGTCGAGCTTGCGGCGCCGCAAAAGGCCAAGTTTCGCGCGGAGATCGTGACGGAGGCTGAGCCGCCGCGTTATTCTTAAAAGACTATGGAACGGCGACGGGTAGGCATTCTTGGCGCGACCGGCATGGTCGGTCAGCGATTTATTCAGCTTTTGCACAATCACCCCTGGTTTGAGATTGCGTGGCTTGCGGCCAGCGACCGCAGCGCGGGCAAGACATACGGAGACGCGTGTAAGTGGAAGCTGGACACGCCTCTACCTGCGAAGATCGCTGCCATGAAGGTGCAGCCCAATGTCCCGGAGCTCTGCGAAGGCGAGCTGCCGAAGATCATCTTTGCCGCGCTGGATGCCGATATTGCGCGTGAGCTGGAGCCCAAGTTTGCGGCGGCGGGCTGCGCAGTGATCTCGAACTCGAGCGCCTTTCGCATGGTCACCGATGTTCCGCTGGTCGTGCCTGAGGTCAATGCCAGCCATCTTCCGTTGATCGAGGCGCAGAGCTGGCGCCGTGAGAGCGGCGGCTATATCGTGACAAATCCCAACTGCTCGGCCATCGGGCTGGTGCTGGCGCTGAAGCCGCTCGAGGAGCGGTTCGGGATCGAGAGCCTGTTTGTTTCGACGATGCAGGCGGTCAGCGGCGCGGGATATCCCGGCGTTCCGTCGCTCGACATTCTGGGCAACGTCGTTCCCTTCATCAAGAACGAAGAAGAGAAGATGCAGGAAGAGGTGGGCAAGCTGCTGGGCCATCTGAAGGGCGATGGTGTAGCCATGCTGGATGCGAAGGTGAGCGCGCATTGCAACCGTGTTCCGGTGGAGGACGGCCACACTGAGTGCGTCAGCATCAAGTTCCGCAAGAAGGCGACGCGCGAGGAGATTCTGGCGGCGTGGAGTGAGTTTGCTCCGCTGCGGGGACAGGGATTGCCGAGCGCACCGGAGTTTCCGGTGGAGTTCGACGCTGCTGTCGATCGCCCGCAGCCCCGGCTGGACCGGATGCGCGGCAATGGCATGGCGGCTACAGTGGGGCGGCTGCGCGAGTGCTCGCTGCTGGACTGGAAGTTCGTGGTGCTTTCGCACAACACGATCCGCGGCGCGGCAGGAGCTGCGCTGTTGAACGCAGAGGTACTGGCAAAGATGGGCAAGCTGGATAAGCTGGGTGTTCCGACTGCAGCTGTGCAGGGTCAGGCGGTGCTTGCTTGAGCAGCGTAGCGCGGGAACAGCTTGTAGTGATGAAGTTTGGCGGGACCTCGGTTGAGGACGCCAAGGCGATGGAACGGACGGCGGCGATTGTCGGCGGCCGGAGAAAGAAGGGTCTCGAGACCATTGTGGTGGTCTCGGCCATGGCGAAGGTGACGGATCAGTTGCTGGCTGCGGCAGCTGCCGCGGGTCGCGGGGACAAGGCCGGTGCACTGGCGATCAGTGCACGGCTGCGGAGCCGCCATATCGACACCGCCGGGGACCTGCTGGAGAAGGACGCTTTTATCGGGCTCGAGATGGCGGTCCACCAGGAGTTCGACGCCCTGGACGACCTGCTGCGCGGTATTGCAGCTGTCGGTGAGCTGACGGCGAGGACCAGCGACCTGGTGGTGAGCTTCGGCGAGCGGCTTTCGAGCCGCATGGTCGCTGCGGCCTTCGATCAGCGCGGTCTGAACGGGACGCATGTCGATGCGCGCACCTGCATCATTACGGACGCGAATTATGGCAAGGCAGTTCCCCAGGAAGCGGCGATCGAGGCGAAGCTGACGGAGCTGGTGCTTCCACTGATTGAGGCTGGCAAGACTCCGGTGATGGGCGGCTTTATCGGGTCGACGGTTGAAGGAATTACGACCACGCTGGGACGCGGCGGCAGCGACTACACCGCTGCTCTGGTTGGCGGGGGTCTGCACGCGGGCGCCATTGAGATCTGGACAGACGTCAACGGCATCATGACGACCGATCCGCGCATCGTGCCTGAGGCCCTGAGGGTGAAGACGATCAGCTTTGAAGAGGCCGCCGAGCTTGCCTACTTCGGCGCGAAGGTGCTGCATCCGGCGACGATTCTGCCGGCCGTGCAGAAGAGCATCCCGGTGTGGGTGCTGAATTCGCGCAACGCGGAGAACGAGGGCACGAAGATCACGGCCGTCGCTCCGAAGTGCAAGAGCCCGTTCAAGAGCATTGCGGCGAAGAAGAAGCTGACGATCATTGATATCGTCGCGAGCCGCATGCTGATGTCGCATGGGTATTTGAAGGCCGTCTTCGACGTGCTGGACAAGTACAAGTGCGTGGTCGATATGGTTTCGACCAGCGAGGTCAGCATCTCGCTGACCGTGGATTCGAACGAGCGGCTGCCGGAGATCGCGGAAGAGCTCTCGAAGATCGCCGATGTGAAGATGGAGGGCAACAAGGCCCTGATCTGCATGGTTGGCGAGGACATTCGCGGTCACAACGGCATCGCCGGGCAGGTGTTTACGGCTGTCAGCCACGTGAATGTGCGAATGATCTCGCAGGGAGCAAGCGAGATCAACATGAGCTTCATGATCGATGAGGAAGACGTCGACGAGGCGGTGCGCAGCCTGCACAAGCACTTCTTTGCTGAGCCTGACGAATCGATCTTCGACGTAGAAGCGCGGGTGGCTGCAGCAAAGGTGTAGGAAGGAAATCGACGGGATGCGCGTACTGGTACTGGGGCACGGCAAGACAGGCAAGCTGGTGGCCGAGGTAGCGGCCGAGCGCGGGCACAGCGTTCATGTGCTGGATGCGAAGGAGAATGCCAACGCTTCGGCGCTGACGCCTCCGTTTGTGGCAGGTTTCGATGTGGTGATTGACTTCACCACGCCGGAAGCCGCGGTACAGAACATGCGCGCTGTGCTGGCGACCGGAGCCAAGATGGTCGTCGGCACGACGGGCTGGTACGACAAGCTACCTGATATGCGCGGGCTGGCAGAGCGCAGGCAAGCAGGATTGCTGTACGGCACGAACTTTTCCGTCGGTGTGCAGGCCATGCTCCAGATGGCGAAGAAGATGGGCGAGCTGCTGAAGAGTGCGGGTTATGAGTTTTCGATCGAGGAGACGCATCACGTCACCAAGCTCGATTCCCCGTCAGGGACGGCCCTTACCCTTGCCAAGACGGTGAAGGCGGCTGCGGAAGTAAACGATGTGCCCATCAAGGCGAATCGCGTGGGAGACGCCGCGGGCCTGCATGTTCTGGAGGCAAAGAGCAACGCCGATAGGCTTGTGCTGACGCACGAGGCATATTCGCGCCGCGGCTTTGCTGAAGGGGCCGTCCGGGCTGCTGAGTGGATCTCGACACACAGCGGATGCTACGACTTCCAGGACGTCTGCACGAAGGTGTAGCGATGAATCGCTTCACGCGGCCTTGCGTCAAACCATTTAGGAAAGGATGACCATGAGTGTTGCTGAAGCGGTACAGGCGAAGACATTTAGCGAATTGAATCTGGATGAGAAGCTGGACCGGCTGGCGGAGGTCGCGGTCAAGGTGGGCCTTGGCCTGAAGGAAGGCCAGGAGCTGATCATGACGGCGCCGATGGATGCGCTGCCGCTGGCTCGCAAGATCACGGAGCAGGCGTACAAGGCCGGTGCGAAGCTGGTAACCACCTTCTACAGCGACGATACGAGCGTGCTGGCTCGGTACAAGTACGCTCCGGATGCGAGCTTCGACTATGCCCCAACGTGGCTGCAGGACGCGATTGCGAACGGCTTCCGCAGTGGGGCCGCGCGGCTGGCGATTGCGGGCGCGAACCCGGCGCTGCTTGGCAAACAGGATCCAGCGAAAGTAGCCCGCACCAATGTTGCTGCCTCGAAGGCGGGCAAGGCGGCGATGGAGTTGATCACGCGGCACGAGATCAACTGGACGATTGTGGCCGCAGCAACTCCGGAGTGGGCAAGGCTTGTCTTTCCGGGTGAACCGGAGGAGGTTGCGCTTGCGAAGCTGTGGGATGCGATCTTCGCGGCATCACGTGTGAACGTGGAGGACCCTGTCGCGGAGTGGAGACAGCATGGAGAGCGCCTGAAGAAGCGCGTCGATATGCTGAATGCCAAGCGCTTCTCTGCCCTGCACTTCAAAGGTCCGGGAACGGATCTGAAGGTTGGGCTGGCGGACCAGCACCTGTGGGCCGGGGGCGGTACGACTGCAGGAAACGGAATCTACTGCCAGCCGAATATTCCGACCGAGGAGTGCTTTACGACTCCGCACAAGGATCGGATCGAGGGCACGGTGCGGGCGTCGAAGCCGCTTTCGCATCAGGGCACGCTGATCGAGAATATCGCGGTTCGGTTTGAAGGCGGCAAGATCGTTGAAGCGACTGCAACGGCGGGCGAAGATGTGCTGAACCGGCTGATCTCGACGGATGATGGTGCGCGTCGGCTGGGAGAGGTCGCGCTGGTGCCGCATAACTCACCGATCGCGCAGAGCGAGATTCTGTTCTGGAATACGCTGTTCGACGAGAACGCTGCCAGCCATATTGCTCTGGGACAGGCGTATTCGACCTGCCTGATCGGCGGAGAGAAGATGGATGCGGCAGAACTGGCTTCGCTGGGAGCAAACGAGAGCCTGATTCATGTGGACTGGATGATCGGTTCGGCGGAGATGGATGTCGATGGCATCGATGCTGATGGGAATGCTGAGCCGCTTATGCGGAAAGGCGCCTGGGTGTAGTTCCACTTTTGACGTAAGCAAGGAAGAAATGCCTGGCTGATCGCCAGGCATTTCGTTTTTGAGCGGGATCATCGACCGTCCGGCTGTCCTATTTCAGTCGTGCTGCGGACGAAATACAGGGATTCTTCGCCTTTGGCTCAGAATGACGAGCTAAACGAGGATTTTTTTGTGCGTGGGGGCATATTTCGCTGTACAGTGAGACACAACGCAGAGTTGATACGTTCCGTATCCCTGATTCCCACCACATCGTAGCTGCGTGAGCCGTGACGCTCCGCAGGGCAAGTTCGAATCGATCTTGGCCTCTCGCACGACTTTAAGTCGCTGCGCTGTCGCACCCCCATACCCAAAATCCATATCTCGCGCGAAACGCGTCTCGGAGGAATTGCTATGAGTTCGAACGTTAATACAGGTGTCTCCCGCAGGTCCTTTATGCGAATTCTCGGAGCAGCCGGAGCGGCGGCTAGCTCGTTTCCTGCTCTTGCGGCGGTCCAGCAGCCGGCAGCGGCTCCGGCCCAGGGCCCTGGAGCTGCGCGCGGCTTTGGCAGCATGGGCATGATGCGGAACCTCTCTCCGGATACAGTCATTATCAGCTCCAATGAGAACCCTCTCGGGCCGGCGCAGTCTGCGCTTTCCGCGATCAGCCAGACAGCCCCGCTGGGCGGTCGCTATCACCAGGAAGAGACGATGAAGACGGTTGCGGTCTTCAACGACCTGTTCGGCTTGAAGCCGGGATATGTGGCGCTGACGCCGGGTTCAGGCGGACCGCTGGATCTCGCGCTGATGTCGCACATCGGGCCGGACAAGCCTTTGGTCTACGGCGACCCCAGCTACGAGCAGGGACCACGCGCGGCGGACACAATGAAGGCACCGAAGTTTCCTGTGCCTCTGACGCCGACGTTCGCGCACGATGTGAAGGCCATGTTGAAGGCGCATCCATCGCCTGGCGCGTATTACATCGTGAATCCCAACAATCCCACCGGAACGATTACACCGCGTGAGGACATTCTGTGGCTGCTGGAGAACAAGCCTGCTGGTTCCGTGGTGATTGTGGATGAGGCATACCACCACTTCTCAAACGAGGAGACGGTGATCGACCAGGTGGCCAAGGACAAGGACATCATCGTTCTGCGTACATGGTCGAAGATCTACGGCATGGCCGGACTGCGTGCGGGTGTTGCGGTGGCGCGGCCTGATCTGCTGGCGAAGTTCATGTCGGTGGCCCCGCCGGCCCGCAGCCTGGCGAGCATCTCGATTACGAGCTCTGCGGCAGCACGCGCTAGCCTGCAGGACAAGGACCTGGTTCCGCTGCGCCGCAAGATCAACGCCGATGTTCGGTCGGAGACGCTCGAGTTTCTGGCGAAGCATAACTATAAGGTCGTGCTAGGCTCGCAGGCGAACTTCTTCATGGTGGATGTGAAGCGGCCAGGACGCGAGTTCCAGATGGCAATGATGAAGGAAAACATCGCCATCGGACGTACATGGGCTGCCCTTCCGAACTACGTCCGCGTAACCGTGGGAACCAAGCAGGAGATGGCGAAGTTCCAGACGGCATTCGTGAAGTGCATGGACACGCCACCTGGCGCGGCGAATGGAGCCTCGCTCTATATGCCGGAGTACCACGTTCCGTCAGAGCTTTACCGGGGCTGAAGCGGACCGGACAAGCAGATCGGAGCCCCGGTTTGCGCCGGGGCTCTTTCACGTATTCGCCTGATTGACTGCTCTAACTGACAGCGGCCATTCCCTGCCAACGTTCTTACAGGTGCTAAAGGACTCATTCCAGAGAGTTTTCCGGTCTCGCCTCTCCGGCTTCCAGAGGGGTGAAATCAGACGTACGCATCCTTTTGGCTGGTCGCGCATTTACACTAAGTAGGCTTATGAGTGAAAACACGACACGCGACACTGTCATCCTTGGTTCGGGATGCTCGGGCCTTACTGCTGCTATCTATACGGCGCGAGCGAATCTGAAGCCGCTGGTTCTTGAGGGCCACGAGCCCGGCGGCCAGCTCTCCATCACAACGCTGGTCGAGAACTTCCCCGGCTGGCCAGAGGGTGTCCAAGGGCCGGAACTGATCGAGAACATGAAGAAGCAGGCGATGCGTTTCGGTGCAGAGCTGCAGATGGGCCACCTCAGCTCGATCGACCTGACGAAGCGACCGTTTGTGCTGAACATAGGCAAGGAGGTCGTCCACGCGCGTACCCTGATCATCGCCTCGGGTGCGAGTGCGCGCTGGCTGAACCTGCCTAGCGAGCAGGCGCTGATCGGCCACGGCGTAAGCTCCTGCGCGACCTGCGATGGGTTCTTCTTCTCCGGTAAGGAGATCGCCGTCATCGGCGGCGGAGACTCCGCCATGGAAGAGGCGCTGTTCCTGACACGCTTTGCCACGAAGGTCACACTCATCAATCGCAGCGAGAACTTCCGGGCCTCGAAGATCATGCTGGAACGCGCGATGGCGCATCCACAGATCGAGTTCATCACCAGCACCGTCGTGGAAGAGGTGCTGGGCGTTGAGGAGAAGGACGTGAAGGGCCTGCGGCTGAAGAACAGGCAGACCGGCGAGATCTGGGTGCTTCCGGTCTCGGCGATGTTCCTCGGCATCGGCCACGAGCCGAACGCCAGGGCCTTCACCGGAATGCTTGACCTCGATGAGGACGGCTACATCCTGACGAAGAACAACGTCTTCACGACGAAGAACGGCGAAGTGATTCCTGGTGTCTTCGCCTGCGGAGATATTCAGGATCGCCGCTACCGTCAGGCCATCACGGCCGCTGGATCCGGCTGCATGGCTGCGCTTGAGGTAGAGAAGTACCTGGAAGAGCACGGACGGTAATCCTGACTGGTAGAAAACAAAGGCCAGTCCTTAGGGCTGGCCCTCTCTGTTTAAATTCCTCGCGCGGGTAAGATGCAAAAGAGATGAGCATTGCAGAGAATATCGCAAGACTGAGAGACGAGATCGGCAGCGCGGCGCGGCGGGCAGGGCGTAATCCTGACGAGATTGAGCTGATGGCGGTCAGCAAGGTACACCCGGCAGAGGTGATCCTGGAAGCCTATGCTGCGGGGCAGCGCCTGTTTGGCGAGAACAAGGTTCAGGAGTTCGAGGGCAAGCGTCCGCGGCTGGAAGGGCTGACCGATGCAAAGTTCCACCTGATCGGCCCGCTGCAGTCGAACAAGACGAACAAGGCTGCGGCGTTGTTTGATTCTGTAGATGCGGTCGATTCGCTGCGGATTGCGGAGAGGCTGGAAAAGGCCGCGAAAGAGCTGGGCAAGCGGCTGCCTGTGTTGATCGAAGTGAAGCTGTCTCACGAGGAGTCGAAGCATGGCATCGCGCCCGAAGAGTTACCCGCACTTCTCGATGCGATGGACGGATTCGAGGCCGTTGAAGCAGTCGGATTGATGACCGTGCCGCCCTGGTCGGAAGATGCGGAAACAGCGCGTCCTTATTTTCGTGAACTGCGGCGGCTGCGGGACGAGGCCGTCAAAACGCACCCTCATGTGACGCAACTTTCCATGGGAATGTCGAATGATTTTGCGGTTGCGATCGAGGAGGGCAGCACGTGCGTTCGCGTGGGAACGGCGATCTTCGGTAAACGGATTTATCCGGAAAAGTGAACCAGCATTGCGGGTGCTGGCCGAACCGCAGATCCTTCGACTTCGGCTGCGCCTTCGCTCAGGATGACACTCCCGGAAAAGAAGCTGGAGATGCCGGTTCGCTCAAGGATGACACCAAGGGTTAGTCTGCCACTTGGTTCTGCGAAGTGTGGCGAGGTCAGGTATGAGTGACGCGGCGGATTTCGTGAGAGATGTTTCTGATGGATGCACGCTCAGCGTGCGCGTTCATCCCGGAGCAAAACAGGACGCTGTGACGGGGCTGTATGCCGGCGCGGTGAAGATTGCCTTGAAGGCTCCCGCGGTGGATGGAAGAGCGAATGAAGCGTTGATTGCGTTCGTGGCAGAGAGGCTGCAACTGCCGCGTTCGCGTGTTGCGCTGGTCGGGGGCGTCACGAGCAGAAGCAAGATGCTGCGCATAACGGGAAAGAGCGCGGCCGAAGTGGGCGCCGCGCTCTCACCTGAAGTTGCTTGTTGAAGGCTGCTACTTAATGTCGACCTTCGCGGACGGAGCTACGGTGATTGCCTGACCGCTCGCAGCCACGACGTGAACATTGGAGCCGGTCACGTTGGCGTAGGCAATGGTCATACCCTTCTCTGCACTGATGTTGATGTTCTTCAGAACAACATTTTTTACCGCCGATTCCGGCAGACCGACGATCACGCCTGCAGTGCCGCTCTTTACGGAGTTGACGTTCTCAATGGTGAAGTCGTGGAAGAACGGCGTCAGACGGGTTACAGGAGCGGGAGCAACTTCGCCTTCCGGCAGGACCTTGGGGTAGTACTCGCTGATCAGGATGGAGGTCTTCACGTCCTCCATGGTGATGTCTTTGAAGGAGATGTTGTAGACCTGGTTGCCGCGATCGCGGTTGGCCTTGATGCGGATTCCCTGATCGGTCCCCTTGAAGTGAATGCGCTCGGCGTGGATGTTGTTGGCTCCTCCGGCGATTTCGGACCCGACGGAGAGACCGTGACCATGCATGAAGTAGCAATCGGTGATGGTGATATTACGGCTGGGCTCGTCAGGGCCGGGCGAGTTGATGATGCCGCTCTTGATGGCGATATTGTCGTCGCCTACATCGGCGTAGACGTGGTCGATGATCATGTTCGACGAACTGAAGGGATCGATGGCGTCGGTGTTGGGCGAGTGTTGCGGAGCGAGGATGCGGACATTACGGATGACGGTGTCGTCGGTGTAGTACGGTACGACCTGCCAGCTAGGTGAGTTCTGGATGGTGACGCCCTCGATGCGGACGTGCTTGCAATGATCGAAGACGACCAGGCGGGGACGGAACGTGACCTCCCCTACAACACCGGCGTTGTGCGTGGCGCGGGCCTCGGTCCACCAGCTTTCGCCATTGCCGTCGATGGTGCCGGAGCCGGTGATGGCGATGTTCTGCGCATTGGTGGCGCTGACCAGCGACTGGGTTCCGGGGGCGCGAAACTCGGTTTTAGCCGGATAGTCGGCGTGATCGGGCGAGCCCAGTAGAGTGGTGCCCTTGTCGAGGTCGAGCGTGGTATTGCTCTTGAGAACAATGGGGCCGGAGAGGAAGACTCCGCCGCTTAGCTTGACGGTACCGCCACCCGCTTTGGCGCAATCGTCGATCGCCGACTGAATTGCCTTCGTATTCTTGGTCGTTCCGTCGGCTTTTGCGCCGTAGTCCTGCACCTTACAGACCTTGGCCGCCGACGCGGGCAGGGATGCCGCGGCAAGCAATGCAAACAGTGTGATGCTTCGCTGGTTCATGAGTCCTCTTCCTGTTGCTTCGGGAGTTCAGGGGAATCATACCTTAAATTGGTCAGACCACGCTGCTTATTCTCTAAGGGCATCGATCACTGACAGCGAGCCCGGCTGATTCTGTCTACGAGTCAGTCAGGACGAGGTTGTGCAGATTTGGCGCAAAGTTAGTGCTGAATCTTATACATTGGCTCGTGGCCCTGCTAGGCACGTTTCATGTGCAGCGAGGCGAGGAGGCTGTTTGGCTGCACGAAAGTTCATTCTTGCCCTGGACCAGGGCACCACGAGTTCGCGGGCCATGGTTGTAGACAGCGCTGGAGCGGTCAGATCGATCGCGCAGACGCCTTTCCGACAGATCTTTCCCAAGCCGGGTTGGGTGGAGCACTCTCCAAGCGAGATATGGTCCTCGCAGAGCGGGGTGGCAACGGCAGCTCTGGCCAAGGCGGACCTGACTGAGCGAGATATCGCCGCGATCGGGATCACGAATCAACGGGAAACCACCGTTGTGTGGGATCGCGAGACGGGCGAACCAGTCTATAACGCCATCGTGTGGCAGGACCGCAGAACCGCTGACTACTGCCAGTCGCTGCGACGCAGCGAAGGGGACGCGATCCAGGCAAAGACGGGCCTGATCCCGGATGCTTACTTTTCCGGCAGCAAGGTGCGCTGGATCCTCGAAAACGTTGAGGGCACGCGACAACGAGCAGAGTCAGGCAAGCTGGCCTTCGGCACGGTAGATAGCTGGCTGATCTGGAAGTTGACGAATGGGGCTCGCCACGTCACGGATGTCACCAACGCATCGCGCACGATGCTCTTCAACATCCACACGATGGATTGGGACGAGGAGCTTCTTCGGCTGCTGGGCGTGCCGCGCTCCATGCTGCCAGAGGTGGTGGCTTCGAGCGGAGAGTGCGGTATAACGACGGGGTTGATTGAGGGTGTCCCGATCGCAGGCATTGCCGGCGACCAGCAGGCAGCGTTGTTTGGCCAGATGTGTACAAAGCCCGGAATGGCAAAGTGCACCTACGGGACCGGAGCTTTCATGCTGCTGAACATCGGCAGCGAGCCTAAGGCATCACAGCATCGGCTGCTGACTACGGTCGCATGGAAGATCGATAACAAGGTCGAGTATGCCTTTGAAGGCAGCATGCTGATGGCGGGCGCCGTCGTGCAATGGCTGCGGGACGATCTCCAGATGATTCGCTCCTCTGCTGAGGTGGAGGAACTGGCCGCGTCGGTAAGCGACTCGAACGGGGTGATGGTGGTTCCGGCGTTTGCCGGCCTGGGTGCTCCGCACTGGGACCAGCATGCGCGAGGAACGATTCTGGGGCTGACACGCGGAAGCTCGCGGGCTCACATTGCGAGAGCGGCCCTTGAAGGAATTGCCCTGCAGGCGACCGATGTACTGGAGGCGATGCAGGCGGATTCCGGACTTCCGCTGGCGCAGCTTCGCGTGGATGGAGGAGCGGCGGCGAACAACCTGTTGATGCAAATTCAGTCGGATGTGCTGGGGATCGAGGTGGTTCGCCCGAAGAATGCGGAGGCGACCGTGCTGGGCGCAGCTTACCTTGCAGGCTTGGCAGTGGGATACTGGGCTGACAAGGATGCGATTGCCAGCCAGTGGGAGGTCGACCGCGTCTTTCGTCCTGCGATCCAGGCACCCGAGCGGAGCAGAGTGCGTGCGATGTGGCGACGCGCACTGGAACGGGCGCGCGACTGGACGCTTGAAGAGGAGAAGGTAGATTGAGCGAACGGGCTGAGATACTTCGTCGCCTGGGCGAAGCGGCTGTTTGGGATGTACTTGTGATAGGCGGAGGCGCGACTGGACTGGGAGCCGCAGTCGAAGCGGCAGCGCGCGGATATAAGAC
>DASTSJ010000149.1:0-6485 GCA_035760765.1 Edaphobacter sp.
CCTGAAGAGGTGGAGATGCAGATCCGCGGTCTGATGATGGACCCGGTGACCAATATGCCCATCGTTGTTCTCAAGGACATTGCGAGCGATCTGGTGCTTCCTATTTGGGTGGGAATCTTTGAGGCGAATGCCATCGCTCTGGAGCTCGAAAAGACGGCAACTCCAAGACCCATGACGCACGATCTTCTGCGGAATATGGCTCGCAATCTCAACGCCGAAGTTCGTAAGGTCGTCGTCTCTGAGCTTCGCGACGACACCTTCTATGCGGTCATCTGGCTGGACCAGAACGGCGAAACCGTCGCGATGGATGCACGGCCCTCCGATGCGATCGCCCTGGCGTTGCGCTGGGACTGTCCCATCTATGTCAACCGCGATGTGCTCGAAAATTCGCGGCAGGTATCCTCCGGCAATCAGTCCATCAATGCAGACGAGATGCGTCGCTGGCTCGAAAACCTGAACGACGACGAGATGGGCCGCTATAAGATGTAGTTCGTCCAACCCATTCTCCCCGAGGGACCCAGTTTGAGCCTGATCCACAACCTCAAGAAGGCTGCGTGCGCAGGTGTGATGGCGTACGAAGACGGTGCCGCTCGAAGATCGACGCCGCTCAACGAGACTAAAAACTTTATCGTCTTCCAGCACGCGCCGGCCCTCGGTACGGTCATTCATGCGACACCTCTCTTTACGGCGCTGAAGCAGGCTGTTCCTGATGCGCGGATCGCAGTTGTGGCCAGCGGGTTCTCCGTCGATGCGATCCGGAACAATCCCCATATCGAAAAGCTGATTGTCACGCCGAGCCCGCTCAAGGATCTCAAAGGAGCGGTCCAATCGCTGCGCCGGCAATTTCCATTCCGCAGAGACAGGTTTGTGAGCATCTTTCCGGCGGGAAACGAACGAACCCGCATTACCCTGCAGGCGGTACTAAGTGGGGCCTCCGCGAGAGTCGGATTTGCGGTTCAGCCTGCACTCTATCGCGTGCCTTTGCAGTTCGATAAAACGCGCAGTCAGATCGCGAATAACCTGCGCATCGTAGAGGCGCTTGGTCATCCCGCCCCGCACGCCGAGCCTAGAATCTTCTTTAGTGAGCAGGACGAGATCTTCGCGCGGGAGCTTCTTGCAGGTGCCGGCGTAAACCTTTCCAAGCCGGTGGTCGTCTTTGTGACCCAGACCAGCGTGACCCAGCGCAAGAGCTGGCGACCGGAGCGTTTCCAGGCAGCGGCAGCGTTCCTTAAAGAACAGTTCGACGCGCAGATCGTCTATGTCGGGACCGCGGCCGAGTCGAAAGCGATTGAGGAGCTGCGAGGCGGTCTGTCATTTCCGACTGCCAACCTTGCCGGCAAGACCAACCTGCCACAGCTGACGGCCCTGATGAGCCTCTGCACGATTGGGCTGACGCTCGATACGGGGCCGCTTCACATCGGTCGCGCTGCCGGCCTGCCGATGGTTGTGATCGCTCCGGCCTGGTCACCGCCGATCGAGTGGCTTCCTGTGGACAACGAGCGGTTTCGCATCTTCAAAAACGCGGATCTGCCATCAGCGCCGCCGGATTACATCATCGATGAGGTCACCGTTGACGAGGTCACGACGGCCCTGGCCGATCTAATGACTCACTTCGGGCAGGAACGGCTGCAGTTTAGCGCTGCGAAAGCTGTTCAAGGAAGGTAAAGAACTCCGGGAAAGAGATGGCTGCTGCCTCGGCTCCGTGAATGATGTTCTCACTGGAAGCGCGAAGAGCGGCGATCGAAAACGCCATCGCAATTCTGTGATCGCTGCCCGAATCGATCTCTGCACCATGAAGCTGCTGGTTGCCGGGAACGATCATGCCGTCTTCAAGCTCCGTCACCTCTGCGCCCATCGCACGCAGATTTTTCACAACCAGAGCGATACGGTCGGACTCTTTGACGCGCAGCTCCTTTGCATCGCGAATAACAACGCCGTCGCGGGTATAGGGAGCGATGGCCGCGATGACTGGAAGCTCATCGATCAGCTGCGCTGATAGCGCCCCGCTGATCTCGGCCCCCTTGAGTCCTTCTGCCGACCGATTGACCTGGATCGTTCCGATGGTCTCGCCGTGATGTTCTTCGACCATCAGAACCTTAATCTTCCCGCCGAGCATGGTGATTACGTCCAGAAGCGCCGCACGGGTTGGGTTCATTCCCAGCGAGTCCAACACGAGGTTGGAGTCAGGGAAGAGCAGGGCACCGGCGAGGAAGAACGCAGCCGATGAGATGTCGCCGGGGACGGTGGCTTCAATCGCCTTGAGCTTCTGGCCGCCGGGAATGCTCAGCCGCTCACCGCTCCGCGTCAGCGTGGCGCCGAACGCCTTCAGTGCGTGCTCGGAGTGGTCGCGCGTCCGGACTGCTTCCGAGAGGCTGGTCGTTCCCTCAGCCTGAAGACCGGCGAAGAGAACTGCAGTCTTTACCTGAGCGGAGGGAATGGGGGTTTCGAAATCAATAGCTTTCAAGGGACCGCCGTGGATCACCATCGGGGCATGTCCATCCACCAGGTCGATCTTCGCCCCCATGGCGGAGAGGGGCTTGCGAATGCGCTCCATCGGCCGCATGGTCAGCGAGTGGTCGCCGATGAGGGTGAAGGTGTGCGGGTGCGGCGCGATCAGTCCGGCAAGCATTCGCATCGTGCTGCCTGAGTTGCCGCAATCGAGCTCACAGGCGGGCTGCTGAAATGCTCCTGCTGTTCCGGTCACTTCGATGCTGGTGCCGTTCTTTGTGACCTTGGCGCCGAGCGCCTCCACACAGCTCAGAGTCGAATGCGGGTCCGCGCCGGTTGAGAAGTTGCTGAGGCGCGTGGTGCCCTCGGCCAGTCCGGCGAGCATACCGTAACGGTGGGAGATGGATTTGTCGCCGGGGACGGTGACGGAGCCCTGGAAGCTGCGGGCGGGACGGACAACCTGTGTGGTCGATGCGTTTGGCTGAGAGATTCTGGAGGACATCTCCTCTATCCTACCTTTTCTCACCCGCACTTGGTACATAAGCGAAGCGGTCGACGGCAGGCATTACAGGGCGCGGAGGACCACCACAGTCTCGTCGTCGAAGTGTTCCGTGCCCGACTGGAAGTCGGAGACAGCTTTGAGGATAGCGTCGACGGTTGAGGTCGCCGTCGCCTGTCGCTGCGCCTTCAACACCTTGGCCAGTCGGTCCGTTCCGAACATGTCTCCCTTTGCGTTTTCAGCGTCGGGAATTCCGTCAGAGAAGAAGACGAGCAGGTCGCCAGTCCGGGTCGAGATGGTGAACTCCTCGTACTGCACATCCGGGAAGAGTCCCAGCGGGAAGCCTTCGGCCTTGATGGTCTTCACCTCGACCGTGGTTCGCGAACTGCTGGAGACGAGCGAGACGAAGAGCGGCTGCACCGACCCGGCGTTGGCGATCTGGAGCGTCTGGTTGGAGTCGTCCCAGATGGCGACCAGCATGGTCACATACTGCGAGTCGAGGCGGCGCTCCTGCAACTGGTCATTAAGGGCGGAGAGCAGGGCGGCGGGCGAGAGGTGCTGCGCTGCCAGGGAACGCATGATGCCGCTGACGAGCGCGGCGTAAAGGGCAGCCGGTGCCGCCTTTCCGCTGACGTCTCCGATGGCGATTGCGACTCGGCCGGGACCGTAGTCGAGGAAGTCATAGATGTCGCCCCCGATGGAGCGGGCAGCGACGAACTGGGCGGCAAACTCGGCGCGCTCCATCTTTGGAGGCTGCGGTGGCAACAGTCGCAACTGCACCTGCCGCGCCATCTCGAGGTCGCGCTCCATGCGCTGCTCTTCTTCGTGGATGCGCTGGTAGAGCCGGGCGTTCGCGATCGATATTGCCACCTGTGCGGCCAAGGTGGAGAGCGTGCGCTGGTGGTCTTCGTTGTAGTAGTTGACACGCGTGTGCTCAAGATCGATGACACCGATCACCTGACCCTTGTAGATCAGGGGGACGGCCAGCTCGGAGCGCGTCTCGGGGTTTACCGCGAGGTAGCGCGAGTCCTTGCGGACGTCCGGCGCCAGGATGGACTCGCGCGCCTCCGCGGCGGAGCCGATGATGCCTTCACCGGGCGCTACGGAGCGGTCACGCTTGATCCGCTCTCCGTAGCGGGACGAGAACCGATGCTCGAAGTGCTGGGTGCGATCGTTCCAGAGCAGGATCGTGAACATCTGGTAATCGATGACGCGCTTGAGCAACTGGCCGATGCGCTCGAGCAGATCGTCGAGGTCGAGAATGCTGGTGATCTCGCGCGAGATCTCATTCAGGACGGCGAGCGTCTGGGCCTGGCGCGAGACGCGCGTGTAGAGCCGCGCGTTCTCGACCGCGATGGCGACGCGGGAGGCTACCAGCTCAAGCAGGCGCTGATGTTCTGCCGTGAAGAAGCCGGGAATTTCTGACTCGATGTCGAAGACGCCGATGACGCGATTCTTGACGATCAGCGGAACGGCGAGTTCGGACCGAACCTCCGGGTTGGCGTTGATATAGTGCTCTTGCTGGGTGACGTCGTCGACCAGCAGGGTGCGACGCTGCAGAGCAGCCTGACCCACGATGCCGCGGCCCATCTTGAGGCGGGTGCGCTCGATCTCGGGCGTGTGGCCGATCTGGAAGCGCATCCAGAGCTCCTGGGTGCGGTCGTTGATCAGCAGGATGGCGAAGATTCTGTAGTCAATGACGGCGCGGACCAGGTCGGCGACGCGGTGCATCAGGGTGTTGAGGTCGAGCGTGGTGTTGAGCGCATCGGCGAGCGAGTGGAGGAACTCAACCTGATGGACCGGGTCGACGCGGATGTTCGCGACCTGCGCGGGCTCTTCGGAGCGCGGCCTGTAGTCTCCCTCAAATGTGTTCTCGGGTGCGGCCTCTTCGGGAGGCGCGGTTGGTGAGGAGCTTCCGCGTCGCTGTTTGTTGGCCGTAGACATACGAAGAGCCGATGATACTACTGACGAAGGCGATGAGAGTGCGGTTTTCTTACGGGAGTTCCTTCCTTCTACTGGTACTCCCTCAGTAACTGCCGTTGGAAGAAGCGAAGCTTCCGTCCTTGCCGGCGAGTTCATGAACGATCTTGACGCTAGCGCTGGCGCCGATGCGTGAGGCTCCGGCGTGAAGCATGGCAGCGGCGTCGGCGAGAGAGCGGATTCCACCGGAGGCTTTGACGCCGGCGCGCGTGCCAGCGACTCCGCGCAGGAGCCCGATGTCATCGACGGTGGCGCCGCCGGTTGAGAAGCCGGTTGAGGTCTTCAGGAAGTCGGCTCCGGCGGAGAGCGCAAGCTCTGAGGCGCGGAGCTTCTCTTCGAAGCTCAGCAGGCAGGTCTCGAGGATGACCTTCACGATCGCTCCGTGCCCGTGGGCAAGCTCGACGACGCCGCGGATGTCCTGCTTGACCAGTTCATAGTCGGCCGGGGTGGCGCTCTTGAGCAGGCCGATGTTCAGGACCATGTCAACGTCATGCGCTCCCTGCTTGAGCACGCGGGCGGTCTCATCGCGCTTGGAGGCAGAGAGCGTTGCGCCGAGCGGGAAGCCGACGACGACGCCGACGTGGACGCCTGTGCCTTGAAGGGCGGAGACGGCGGTCTGGACCCAGACCGGGTTGACCATGGCGCAGGCGAAGCGGTGTTCGGCGGCCTCGTGGCAGAGCTGGAGAATCTGACCCCGATTTGCGTCCGGCTTCAGCAGGGTGTGGTCGAAGACGGCGGCTAGATTTTGAGGAGAGGAGAGAGCCTGTTCTGCGAAGCTGGTTGGATTGTAGTTCTGCAATTCTGCGTGCGACAGGCTGCTACTCATGACTCTCCTTACGGCCGGCTTGCCGGCGCCGTCTGTTTCTATCACAGGGAGGACAGGGCTGGCTGAATCTGTCACGGACCCCCCCCCATACGATTTCGTGCAAAGTCTTCTAAACAATAGACTTAAAGTTGGACCGAAGTGCTAAATTCTTCTAAATGCATGACTTATACGTAAAGTCTTCAAAGAAAAGCGTTTACAACGAAAGAAGGCCCCGATGTCTTCGGGGCCTTCCCACTTCCAAGTATAACAAGGTCGCGTCCCCCGATCGGCACCCGTTATGTCGTTCTACTTCAGTTGGTTAGGGGCAATCTGAGCTTGACATGGGTGATCGCGCTTTGTCGGCTATGTGACCATGCCAGCCGGAGATCTGACTTCATCATCTCGTAGAGATCTTTTGCCTTGTCTTTATCGGTGGTGCGGAGGATGGCCGAGGGGTGGACGGTCGCGATGGTCTGGTCGCAGTAGCGGGTTGAGATTACCCTCCCGTGATCTCGCATGAGGGCGAAGGTTGCGCCAAGGAGGGCGCGGGCGGAGGTGGCTCCCATACAGAGGACGACGTGCGGTTTGAGGGCCTGGATCTCGGCCTCGAGCCAAGGGCGGCAGGCGTTGACCTCCGATTGTGCGGGGTTCTTGTGGATGCGCAGCTTGCCGCGCTGGACGAATTTGAAGTGCTTGACGGCGTTGGTCATATAGAGATCGGAGACGGTGATGCCGAGTTCGTGAAGGGCGCGG
>DASTSJ010000150.1:0-10541 GCA_035760765.1 Edaphobacter sp.
AGTGCTGCTTCGCATACGTCAGCATGCCCTCTGCCACAGCCTCCTGCCCTGCCGGCCGGTCCGAGCCCCAATCGCCGATCATCAGCCAGTTCAAAGATCCATTCTGGTGAGTATGACCCTTGGCAAAAGAGGGCATCGCACCAAGCCCAGCAAGGGCACTGAAGGCAAAGCTCTGGCGCAGAAATCGGCGGCGACTTAGCAATTCGTTCATAACTCTTTTTTAGCTCTCCAGTGTGAACACAACTTGAAGCACTTTAAAACTCGCGGCGGCCTTCCAGCGCACGCGACATCGTGATCTCGTCAGCGTACTCAATGTCGCTGCCTGCAGGCACACCAGTGGCTATACGCGTTACTTTGATCCGCGGGTCAGCCCGCCGAATCTCCTCCGCCAGGTAGCGCGCCGTCGCCTCGCCCTCGGTCGTCGGCGAAGTCGCCAGGATGATCTCGTCCAGACCAGGTAGCCTCGTCATCAGGTTTGCGATGCGAAGCTGCTCCGGCCCTACGCCTCCAATGGGAGAGAGCGTGCCGTGCAGAACGTGGTACACGCCCGCGAAGCTCCGCGTCTTTTCGATCGTCGCAATGTTAGTCGGCTCTTCCACCACGCAGACCAGGCGCTGGTTGCGTACTGCATTCGTGCAGTACGAGCAAGGATCGACGTCCGTAATGTTGTTGCACACGGAGCAGAGCTGCAGCCGAGCCTTTAGTTCGCGGATGGCATCAGCCAGCCGTTGCGCATCCTCCGGTGAAGACCGCAGAACGTGAAAGGCCAGCCGCTGGGCGCTCTTCGTGCCGATTCCCGGCAGCTTGCGCAGCTCATCGATGAGCCGCGTCATCGGTTCGGCGAATCGCGCCACTAGGTGAGCCCCGGAATATTAAGTCCACCCATCAAGCCGGCGACGCTCGACTTCATGGCGTCATCCGCCCGTCTACCCGCTTCGTTGACCGCCGCGGTGATCAGGTCTTCCAGCAGCTCGATGTCGCTGCCTGCACTGCCGATGACGGTAGGGTCGATCTTCAGCCGCAGGACCTCTTTCTTGCCGTTCATCTTCACCGTGACCAGACCGCCGCCGCTCGAGGCCTCAACGGTCGTCTCGGCGAGCTTGCGCTCCATCTGCTCCTGCATCTGGCGCGCCTGCCCCATCATCTCTTTCATCTTCGCGAGATCAGAAAAATCCATGTCGCTCGTCCTTCTCTTCTCTTAGACGCTTCAGTCGTTGTCCCTGAGATCGATCACGTTGCGAATCTCGGCATTGAACAACCGCTGAGCCTGTTGGACCACCGGATGCTCCAGCGCCTTGGCTTGAGCGCTCCCGCTCTTCGCCGCCCGAGGCTTCTTTGCCGCAGCCGAGCTGCCGGAACCGGGAAGCAACACCAGCTTAAGCTGTCCCGAACCTGCACCGCGCAGCGCCGCACGAACAATCTTCTCGGCCTCCGGATTAACCACCATCGGCAACATCGTCTTCGACAGCTCCGTCTGTACCCGAATCTCATCCCCAACGATCTTCCACTCGGCATCAGCCAGCGCATCCGCCGCAGACCCCTGGCTCTTCGCCGCGGAGAGTGCCTCAATCGCAAGCCGCTGGAGTTCTTCGCCGTCCTGACCACCCGATGAGGCGGATGCCGCCAGATCAAGCGCAGGCGCCTCGGGCTCCAGAACTTCCTTCGGCAGCGATCCAATACCCAGCAGATCTGCCGCGACCTCAACCGCTGTAATCTCCGGAGCCGGATCCGCCACCGCCGTAATCGCCGGGGCTGGTGGGGAAGGAGGCTCAGCTTGCACCATCACCGGTCTCTCGATGACAGGCTGCGGAGAAGTCTCAATCGCTTTCACCGGCGCAGCAACGGGCTGCTCATAGCTCTTCCGATTCTGGTCCGCCGCAAACGGTGAGAACGCAGGCTTCGCAGGTGCCGGAGGCGCCACAGGCCGGGGCGCCGCTGGAGCCACCCGCGCAACCGGAGCCGGGGAACCAGCGTGCGAAGCAGTCGATCGAGGCCCAGCCACCGCAGACGCTCCACCACCCCCCGAGACAGGGAAGCGGCTCAGAATCTCTTCTACCGGCAGCAGCCGTTGCAGGTGCACCAGCTTCAGCAATCCCAGCTCGAAATGAAAACGCTGTTCCTGTCTGTATCCCAGCTCGTCAAAGGTGCGGAGCATCACCTGCAGAAACCGCGTCAGCTCCTCTTCCGTAAACAGCGCCGCCGACCGTGCAGCGCGCCGCTGCTCATCCGCCGAGATCTGCAGCAGCTCCGTCTCAGGACGATCTTCCGTGGCCCCCGCAATCTTCGCGATCACGCAGTTCCGCAGATACCTCACGAACTGCCGAGCCAACTGCGCCGGACTATTGCCCGCATCCAGCAGCTCATTGGCTGTGGTCATCACCTCGGCACTTCGATTCTCATGGACCGCCTGCAGAATTCGCTCAAAGACGCTGTTCGCAACCGTCCCCATCAGCTCGCGAATCTGCATCGCATCCAGCCGCGGTCGACCATCTTCTACCGGAGCACTGGCGATCGCCTGGTCCATGATCGACAGCGCATCGCGCATTGATCCGTCGCCTGCCTCGGCCAGCAGAGCCAGCGCGGCATCATCCGCGTCGACGTTTTCTTTTTCCGCAATCCCGCGAATCTGCGCCAGAATATCGACCAGCTTCACCGCGTGAAAGCTGAAGTGCTGGCATCGCGAGCGCACCGTCTGCGGAATATCCTCCGGCTGCGTCGTCGCCATCATGAAGACGATGTGCTCCGGCGGCTCTTCCAGAGTCTTCAGCAGGGCATTGAAGGCAGCGTCCGTGATCTGGTGCGCCTCATCGAGAATGTAGATCTTGTAGCGATCCCGCGCCGGCCTGTACCGAGCCGCATCCCTCAGCTCACGAATCTCATCGATGCCGCGATTCGTGGCAGCGTCGATCTCGATGACATCGACCGCATTTCCAGCCCGAATCTCAACGCACGAATCGCAGACCTCGCACGGCTCTGCCGTCGGACGCTCCGGGCTGCCGATCGCATTGCGGCAGTTCAGCGCCATCGCCAGAATACGGGCGATCGTCGTCTTTCCGATGCCTCTGTGTCCGCTGAAGATGTAGCCGTGGGCAATGCGTCCCTGCGTGAGCGCGTTCATCAGCGTCACGGTGACGTGGTCCTGCCCCGCAACATCGGCAAAGCGCTGAGGACGGTACTTTCTCGCTAAAACCTGGTATGCCATAACACCCGAGGCGACCCTTGGCCGCATCTCGTTATTGTAGCGTCCTGAATGATCCTCAGGCCTTCAGGGCGCGCCGCGCCTTCCGCTCCCGGCGCCTTACCTCTGCCTCACTGAACATCGTTCCGCGGCACCTTGCCGCTCCGCAGTGGCAATCCGCATCGTCATCGTCGCTGTCGTGCAGGTTGTACTCGTAGGTCAGCTCTTCGCCCGGCTCGATGTCCCGTATCGCGATAATCCAGATATCGTCGCCAATATGCTCCGTCTCGCAATTCGGATCGCACGAGTGATTGATGAACATCGCAGTCCCGAATCCATCGATCACATCTCCGTCGCTCGCGCTGAACAGGTAGGTGATGAAGCGATCCTTGTACCGCTCATCCGCCTCCTTCTTGCTGAAGCGCGGACCGTCGTACTGGATGACCTTCGTGCCTTTGCGGATAGGCCGCGTCGTATAGCAGCCGGCAGCGTGGATAGACGAGGAGCGGATCATCAGGCCAGGGATCATGGAGAACTCATTCTTTATGCAGGGATTCCGCAGCTCGCAGAAAAACGCATCCGAGGTCTTTCGTATGCATGTCAAACGTGCCGGGCAAGCTGACTATAACAAAGTCGCGCACTCGGGCGTCAAACCAGCCAGGCGAGTAGTCTAAACAGAAAGGGATGAGCCGCACTTCCACCTACGCTCTTGCAGTCTTCGCGATCTTCGCGGCACCTCTCTGCGCCCAGACACCGGCGCCTGTATCACCTGCTCCGTGCGCCCAGACGTCAGACTCCGCCCAAAGCAAGTCTCAGGCAAGCAAGCCCTGTACGCCAGCCCCGGAGAAAAAAGAGCCTTCCGCCTCACAGCGTTTCCCGTTTCCCGGAGAACAGCCCGCGTCTAGTCAGCAATCGAAGCCCGACACTCCGGCTGCTCCCGACTCCTCTGGCAAACCACCATCCGCCGCTGACAAATTTCCGTTTCCCACAGCGGCCCCTCCACCCATGCCCGGTTCGGAGAGCGATAGCTCGAGCAGCAGCAGTTCCAGCTCCGACTCTGCCGATACACCGACGCCCGATAACCCTGCGGGAGACACAGGCGAGACTCCGCATCCTTCCACCCGCCGTCGTCTCCCCAAGGTCGAAAACCTGCAGACCAATGAAGAGCGCGTCGACGAAGACCTGAAGGTCGCGAAGTTCTATTCCGACGCAGGCGATCTCAACGCCGCATATCTTCGCGTGCGTGACGCCGTAAAGTACCTCCCCAACGACCCCGACACGCACTTCGCTCTGGCGTATGTCGCGCAGAAGCTGAAGAAGCGAGAGGAAGCCATTGCGGAGTACAACAACTACCTGCGACTCGCTCCTGATGGCGAGAGAATCAAGGACGCCCGCAAGGCCCTGAACGAACTGCAGCACTAAAGCTCCAGCCCTATTTGATGTGGTTGAACAGATTGTCCTGCTGCAGCGCCGTCACCACGCTCAGCAGCGCCTGATACTGCGTCTGGCTGGCCTTCAAGTCCGTCGCCACCTTCGCCGGATCGGAAGAAACCAGCCGCCCCTGCTGAACCTTGATCTGCGCCTCCTGGGTCTGCGCATAAGTGCTGGTCGACTCAACTGTGCTCAGCGAGGCATTCAGAAAACTCCGCTGCGTCGACAGATTGCCCAAGGCATTCGTCAGAGCTGAACTATCAGCCGATATGTTCGCAGTCGAAGCCCCGCTCGTAAGATCCGCGACCAGTTGATTCAGAACGCCCAGCACCCCCGTGCTGCCGGAACCAAAGACGGTCGATCCCGGCAGGCTGGTCTGAATCTTCTGCCCGCCCGGCGTGGTGATCGTCTGCACGTTGCTGTCGCCGTTGTAAGTCGCGACTGCAGGTGTACTCGTCGTATCCAGCGTGAAGGAAGCCGTGTCCCCCTTGCTGCCCGAAAACAGGTAGCTGCCTTGGTAGCTCGTATTCGCCAGCGCCACCACATTGTCACGAATGGCCGATACCTGCTGCGCCATCGTCTGCAGGTTCGCGCTGTTCAACGTTCCGTTGGCAGCGCCTACCGCGAGCGAGATCGCCGACGTAACCTGCGACACCACCTCGCCCAGGGTCGAATCCACCATCTGCAGCCGCGAAGATACGTTCGACGCCGTCTGAACGTAGGTGTCGATACTCGAAATCTGTCCATCCAGCCGCAGGCTCTGCGTTGCAGCTGCGGGGTCCGCGGAGAGCTGTCCTACTCGCAGACCGCTTGAAAGCTCGGCCGCCAGATCGTTGGAGTTCTTCATCGCATTGTTCAGCGAATACACAACCGAATTGAAGTAAGTAGGATCAGCTCGCATTCTTTACGTCCCCTTCTTCTAGCTAAATTACCCGCTGCAAAGCCCCCACACCGGGTGCCACACCTTCGCGAAGCTAAGGTGGGATTCGCAGGATCCCCGGGGTGATCCACCTGTAGCAGGACATGAGAGTGTCATCTTGAGCGGAGCGCAGCGAAGTCGAAGGATCTGCGGTTTGCCACAATGCCCACAACCCTTTCCGCACATACAAAACTAAGAAACCGCCGTATTAACCCCAAGGTTCAACGCCGTCGCCATCATCTCGTCAGTAATCGAAAAAAGCTTGGCCGCCGCCTCATACGCCCGCTGGTATTGCGTCAGGTTGGCCGCTTCCTCATCCAGCGACACTGCCGAAAGCGCATTCCGCTGACTCTTCAACTGCGACAACGTCCCCTGCTGGGTCGTGTTGTCCGAGGCGGCCGCCGACGCAGCATTTCCAATCTGCCCAAGTAGACCGGTCAGAAACTCCAGCGGTGTCGATCCCGCAACGGTCGCGCTGCTGCTAAGACCTGCCAGCAGTTGTGCGTTGCCCGTACCTGTCGAGCCTTCACCCACGGCCGCAGCCGCAATCGCCTGCGGATCTGTGGTCGCCATGCCGATCAGGGCCGCAGCTCCGTTAGCCGTGGCAGGAACCTGAAAGATGTCGCCGCCGGGATTTCCATTGCCATCCAGTCCAAGTGCATTCGTCTGGTTGACCTTGGTCGACACGTCGAACGCCAGCGTATCCAGAGAGCTCTGGTACTGCGGCAGCAACTGATCTCGAGCCTGCAGAGCACCGCCGATCGCTCCGCCCGTCAATCCTGAGGTCACGTCCGTCGCAGGAATCCCTGCCAGGATGCGGGTCTCTCCTCCAACGAGCGATTTGCTCATCGAGTACGCCTGCGCTCCACTCACCAGGACCGCTCCGTTGGTCGTCGTCAGCGTGATCTGGTTGTTCTCGTTCGTAATCTGATCGAGCCCAACATACTGCGAAAGCTGCGCAATCGCCTGCTGGCGCTGGTCCTCCAGCACCCCGGCATCTGCATTGGGGCTGCTGCTCGAGATCTTCTGGTTCAGGGTCGCAACGGTCGACAGCAGACCGTTAACGGTATCCACATATCCTGAGACCTGCTTGTCCAGATCGGCTGCAATCCCGGCCATCTGGTTGGCGGTCGAATTGAAAGCCCCCACAAGGCCGCTCGCTGCCGAGATCACCTTCTGCCGCGTCGAGGAATCCGACGGGTTGCCGGTCAGGGAAGAGAGCGCGTTGTAGAAGTTGTTGAGCGCCGTGCCCAGCGCCGTCGTGCTGGCCGAGCCGGAAGTGGAGCTCAGCGCAAAGATGTTTTGCACCTGGTTCAAAGCATCCCCCAGCGTCTGGCTCTGCGACTGGACCTGTATCTGCTGCTGCAGCCGCTGCTCCAGCACGCGATCACGCTGCGAAGCCGCTGCTCCCACACTCGCGCCCATCCCCATGGTCAGGCTGCCGATCGTAACGCTGTCATTCTCGGTCCAGGTCGCGACCTCACGGGTATATCCCGCGGTGTTCTGGTTCGCGACATTATTCGACGTGATGTTCAGCGCTGTCTGGTTCCCCATCAACGCCTGCTGGGCCAGCGCCAGCGCAGAGTTTAACGTTCCCATCGGTCGTGCTCCCTCGCACTTGGCGGTTCAATGCCTTGCTGCATTCATATTGCTGGTACTTTGTCTGGTACTTCAGAAGCTCGACCGAAGGTCGACCGGGTGCGCCACGCTGGATCACCAGCATGAGTCGTTCTTCAAGCGTGAGAGATCGTTCACGCTCGCAACGCGAACTCGCCGCAAGCGCGCCTTCCAGAACCCAGGCCATACCCGAAGATTCCTTCGCGCTTATTTCAAAAGAGAATCGATCATCTTGCCCGCAACGTCGGACGACGAGACGTTATAGCTTCCATCCGCGATCGCCTTCTGCAGGGCTTCCACCTTCGCCGTCCGCACATCGGGCGTCGAAAGCGCACGTGCCACCAGGCCGGCCGTCGAGCTCAGCTTCGCCTCATCCTGTGCTCCTGCTGCAGGCTTATTCTCCGTCGCCTGGCTACGGCTGCCAGTCTGCTGCGTCGCAGCCGCAGAGGTGGGTGCGACTGCGGGGAATACCTGGTTCCGATCCCCGATTCCGTTCGTGTAACTCATCGAATCTCCTCCAGTGACATGAGCTTCATCGGCAGAATGCCCACTGAACTTTAGTACCGCAGACCGCCTAAAGAGTAACTTCCAGCCGATTCCGTCCGTTCGCTACAGCCTGCATCAATGTGAGCCGCGCTTCATCGGCAACTGCGATACGCTGGACTACGGATGAACTCTCAATCATCAGACGATTCCTTGCAAGCAAGCGTGCTCCGGGCCTACACCACTCTTCTCCAGCTTCGGTCCGACTGGGGTGGGGCTTTCGTGCTTTCTCTCGGGCTCTCTCCCGCCGGTACAGCGCTGCCCATTGCCTCGAACATCGCAGGAGCCGTCTCCCTTTCTATCGACCAGGATCCCGATCACATTCGCGCTGTCGTTCGCTCCGGCGCAGTGGACTTTGTCGTCAATTCGCTCGAAGAAGCGGTTCGCGCCATGAAGAACGAGGTGCGGAAACACGCGCCGCTTTCGGTTGCCCTGCACGCCGATCCACTCCAAGCGCTTGAGGAGATTCTGGCGCGGGGCCTTGCACCGCAGATCTTCTCTACCTTTCTCCCTCCAGAGGCTCAAGTTCTGGCTGCCGCAGAGAAATTTCATTCCCTTGGAGCCGAACTGGTGGACTTCGCCGAGGATCCTGCCCAGGCGTCCCATCCTCACCTCCGGCAGAGCAGCTCTATCCTCGAGTCGCTTCTCATCAGCCGTTCGTGGAAGATGCGAACCTTCTCCTTCGAATCAACGACGCAGTTGCGTCACTTGGACGCTAGTGTTCTCAGCATCCTTCCTCCGGACGATCGCCTGCGACGCCGCTGGATCGAGGGCGCCGCCCGGATTCTGCAGCGTCAGCGGCCGCCTCACCGGTGCCTCTGGCTCTCTCCCAGAGAGGACGAAGAGCTGTCTATTACTCTGTCAAGTGCCACCCGGCCCTAAGCCACAGGTAGACAAGCAATTAGAGTTGCCGATCAGTTCTGGCCTCGACGCTATCCTATTAACAGGAACGTTAAGCAAACCTGCCGTGCTTGGCCCTCGAAGGATGGCAGTTGAATTGCATTCGAGGTCCGGACCTAAGTTTATTCTTTACAAGACTTTGCGCAAAAATGGCAGGGGGAGGGTCACTCCGTTACGGTCTGTATGCGCTCCCAAAGAGCGGGAATTCCCGAACCGGTCTTCGACGAAACCGGCAGGATCTCTTCGATCTCATGCTCCCGCTTCAGCGCCGCCAGGTTCTTCGCCAGCACGTTCTTGGAGATTCTGTCCGCCTTGGTCCCGACCACGACAAACGGCCTCTGCACCTGCTTCAGATACGTGATCAACTGCTGATCGCTCGGCTGTGGCGGAATGTTCGTGTCCACCAGGCAGATACAAAGCGCCAGTGCCTCGCGCTCGCCGAGATAAGGCTCGATAAACTTCGGCCACTCCGCCGAGATCGACTTCGAGATCTTCGCGTAACCGTATCCGGGCAGGTCGGAGAAGATCATTGACGGCAGCGCCTTCTGCTTGCCGCCAGATACCTCATGCAGCGCGAAGAAATTAATCGCCCGTGTCCTTCCGGGAGTCGAAGAGACCCGAGCCTCCTTCGTCCCCAGCAGGGCATTGATCAAGGATGACTTGCCCACATTCGAGCGTCCGAGAAACGCCACCTCCGGCCTTCCGTGAGTCTTCGACTCACTGGGGAAGTGAGCCGCATCCGTGGCAGAAAGAAGGAAGACCGGGTTCACACGCATAGATTCAGTCTACCGGCTGCGGATTGAGGTGCGGCGGAAAGTAAAAGAGGCGTCCCGAAGGACGCCTCTCGTAGAAAAGCTCACGGATTACTTGCTGACCGTCAGCGGAGACTCCAGGGTAAACGTCACAACCGACTCTGCCGGGATAACGATGTCCTTGTTACCCGTGAGCGCAGCACCTGCGGTACCAGCTCCGGCTCCGGCAAGGCCGCCGATCAGAGCGCCCTTGCCGCCGCCGGCGAGTCCTCCGATGAGAGCGCCAACACCGGCGCCGCCGCCGATAATTCCGGCGGTCCTTTTGCCTTTGCCCTTCTCCTGACGAAGATAGGAGCTGGTGGTCACTTCATGTCCGCCGATCGAGCTAAGCTGGATCGCCAGGTCTCCTTCTCCCTTGAACTTACCCCGGCCTTTCGCGGCGACGACAGTTCCTTCCACCTGGGTGCCGCGAGGGAAGACCACCTTGCCCGACGAGGTGCTGAGAGCTGAGGATAATTCCCCGCTGAACGAATCGCCGACATTGTTTGCCTTCGTGCTGATGGCCTGGGACATAACGACTGAAACACGGGTCCCTTGCGGAACTGTGAGCCTCACTGGTTCAGGCGCAGGGGCGGGCTCGCGGCGAACCGGAGCGGGCGCTGGTGCCGCCGCAGCCGCGGGCGCCGCAGAGGTGGGCGCAGTCGCCGGTGTTGCCGCCGGTGCAGCCGCTGGGGGAGCAGCAGGCGCTGCCTGAGAAGCTGCTTCATTTGCTGGAGCTGCTGGCGTCGAGCTTTTGCACCCTCCCATCAGAAGCAGAGTTGTTAGAGCAAATGTTGTTGCCAGATTTCGCGTTATAGCTTGCATGCATTCTTCTCCCTCGGGTTGCGAATCACGGTAGCCAATATACTCTCGATAGAGTACACGCCGCGTGAAGAAAGTTGTATGTAGCTCTTTTGCAACAACTTTCCGCCATTTTGGCAACGCAGTTCAGGCGCGGCTGCCTTCAAAATACTGCTCGATCTCTTCCAGCGTTTTGCCCTTCGTCTCCGGCAGGAAGAACGTGACAACGATGAAGTAGATCACGGTGAATCCGGCAAACAGGAAGAACATGAACGAGTATCCATGCTTGCTGACCACAGGCAGGAAGATTCCGGCCAGCGTCGTCGAAACGAGCTGATTAATGACCAGTGCAATACTCATT
>DASTSJ010000151.1:0-8329 GCA_035760765.1 Edaphobacter sp.
AAATGGCTCGCCTGTCTCTGGACCGTGCCCGTCTACGGTTGCGCCGGACTACTTCACACAATTCCGCCAGGCTCTGAACACGCTTTCGCTGGGAGTCACCCCGGATCGCATCACCGGCGTTATTCCAACGACGAACTCCAGTCTGGCCTTTGTGACGTACACAGGTTCGGGTTCACTCCCGGCCTACTCGCCGGCAAGTGGCACCATTACGCAGGTCACGCTCCAAGGGGCTACAGCTCCTGTAGCAGGAACCATCAGCTCCGACGATCTGACACTCTACATCGGAACGTCCGGCGACAATAAGGTTCACCTGATCGACACCAAGGCACTTACCGATACCCCGGCAAAGGCCCTAACCCCTAACCTGCCGCTGTACATCAATAACAACGACGATAAAAACACCATCGTCACTCCGGATCTGCTCGTTCAGCATCCGCGCAAGGCTACATCGTAGTCATAGCGCAGCAAAGCAACAGAAAAGCCCTCTTCATGGAAGAGGGCTTTTCTGTATCACTTGGATCGAATCGAATCAGCCGAGTCTCTGCTTCAGCAGATCCCGCGAAATCGCATCAAGCACACCATTCAGGAAGTGGATGGATTCGGGCGCGGCATAACGCTTCGCAACCTCTAACGATTCGTTGATGATGATGGCCGCGGGAGTATTCGGGCTGCCCATCATCTCTGCCACTGCGGCGCGAATCAGATTCCGGTCGACGACAGCCATCCGCTCCAGCCGCCAATTCTGTGCATGCGCCTCGATGAGTTTGTCGATCTCCGACTGCTTTGTCGTGGCGACACGGTAGATGTCCTCGGCGAAGGCGCGGGTGTCCTCGTCCACGTCGTCGCGTGAACCCCAGAAAAGCTTCGCAACCTGCTCCGGAGTCTGTTTTCCCAGATCGCCCTGAAAGAGCATCTGCATGGCCAGCTCGCGGGATTTTCTTCGTGTTCCCATCTACTTCTTATCTCCCTGCTCGCGAAGCTTCTGCTGAATCGAAACCATCTCAATCGCCGCGATAGCTGCTTCAAATCCCTTGTTACCTGCCTTGATGCCCGCACGGTCGAGCGCCTGCTCCAGATTCTCGCAGGTCAGCACACCAAAGGCATGCGGAACCCCCGTGTCCTGCTGCGACTGACCGATACCGCGAGCGACTTCGTTGTAGATCGCCTCGTAGTGCGCCGTCTCTCCGCGGATCAGGCAGGCGAGCGTCACAATCGCGTCAAACCTCTTCGTCTCGGCCAGAGTTCGCGCTGCGGAAGGAACCTCCCACGCTCCGGGAACCCTCACGATCTCCACATCCGACTTCGCGACACCGCTGCGATACAACGCATCCAGTGCCCCCTGAAGCAGGCGGTCCGTGATCACGGCGTTCCAGCGTGCCGTGACAATCGCGAATCGCATGCCCGCAGCCGAGAGATCGCCCTCAATCGCCAGAGGCTTTCCGTGCAGAGGATTTTCTGACTGCCAGAATCCGAGTTCCAGGTCGCCTCCGGCGCCATCCTTCAGCCGAACCGAGAACAACCGGCTATTCCAATGCGTCAGGGCAGGCTTGCTCAACAGGGTCTCGACCTCTTCGCTGCGATAGTTGGATTGCATCCACTTCTCGACCGCAGCATAGACGACATCCAGGCCCTGAACCTCTATCAGAACGGGAGGTACAGCCGGCATTCGGCCGGTCATCAGCTCTAAATTTCCCAGGGGAGCGAGGAGAGCCACTCCTCGACCGGTTTCGTCCTGCCATCCCTTCCCCTGCTCGAATCCCAAAGCCAGCATAAGGCGGCTGAATTTCTCGAGAGCATCAGCCGAGGCGACCTCACGAACCAGCGTCATTCCTTTGATCATGAGTTCGATTGTATCGTTATCGTTCTAAGCCGCTTGAGCAAACGACGATGCGCTCCAGACGGATTCAAGGGAGTGCCGAAAGCCGCCCAAAGGAGTACGTCGGTGACACAGAATGATTCTTTCGAGGCCGTAACCTGCGACATCCGTAGTCAGATCGCGCTGGTCACCTTGAATCGGCCTCAGGTCCTCAACGCCATCGATCATCAGGTTTTTACTGATCTTAAGGAGCTCTTTTGCCAGCTCGCGGATGATCCTGAAGTTCGTGTCATTCTTCTGACCGGCTCAGGCGAAAAGGCCTTCGCCGCCGGTGCCGATATCAATGAACTAACCAGTCTGGACCGCGCCAACGGCCAATCCCTTTCACAACGCGGCCAAAGTATCTTTCGGCAGATCGAGACCTGCGGAAAGCCGGTGATCGCACTCATCAACGGGTTCGCACTTGGCGGAGGTTGTGAGCTCGCACTTGCCTGTACCTTGCGTCTCGCCTCCAGTACAGCACAATTGGGCCTCCCAGAGGCGCGTCTTGGATTAATTCCCGGTTACGGCGGAACCCAGCGTCTGCCTCGCCTGATCGGTCCTTCGGCCGCGCTGAAGCTGCTGCTGACCGGCGAACGTATCGATGCGGCAGAGGCGCTGCGGCTGGGATTGGTCGATGAGGTCGTCTCACCCGACCAGCTTCTCGAGCGCGGCAAGCAACTGGCCGAATCTATTCTGAAGGTGGCGCCTCTGGCCGTGGCCGGCTGTCTGGAAGCAGTAAACAAGGGGCTCAGCCATGATCTCGACTCAGCCCTGGAGATTGAAAGCCGCATCTTCGGCAGGCTGTGCGAGACCGCCGACCGGGCCGAGGGTACGCAGGCCTTCCTTGAAAAGCGGCCACCACACTGGACCGGCAGATAAGCCCTGCAGCAGCAAATTTCGAGGCTGCGGGCAAAAACGACCTTTGCTATGCTGGTATTCGATATGTCCATCTGCACCGGACGATCCCCTCTTGCGATCGTCCTCGCCACCGCGCTCGCATTTCCTCTTGCACTCACCGGTTGCCACGGAAGCCCCGGGATCGGCTCCATTCCTGGTCTTGCCGCTGAGCGCCAGCAGGCACTTGAAACAGCCCGGCAGCAGATGGAGCTTATCCCACCACCCTCCAAGAGCCGCTACATGGCAGTTCAGAGCCTGAGCTCCTGGGAGAATCCCTACCTGACAGTGCAGGGCGCGATGGTGACGCTACACGTACTGATTGCGGACGCGAATCCAAGCAGCCTTGGTGTGGGTGGTCTGCTCCGCCCCGTTAATGCCCGGCGTCGCAACTTGGATATCCGCCTAAGCGATCTTCCCTCGGCCCTTAACGCCATCCCTGAAGACGCTTGGCCGTACGGACGGGTCGTTGCTGTTGAAGAAGCACACGATGCTCCCGCAAGCGCACGGCCTGAGATACGCCGCAACGTCGAAGCTGTGCTGAAGACACTCGGCGACCTTGGTGTTGTTGCCTACGAATGGAACGACACTGGCCGCGGTTTTTAGAATTGCCAACCTTCAAGCAAGGCCCAGCCTTGATGTTTGATCGGCCTGTCGCTTTGCATAAGGTAGGATTTTCTTATCCATCTTCATCCGGGGAGTACCGCTGATTGCATCCCATTGCGCTTGCTGTCTTCTGCCTCTTCTTTCTACTGGTTACGCTGGCAGGCTTCTGGGCAGCACGCTGGCGGCGACCCGAAGCAGGAATCGACTCTCTTGAAGAATGGGGGTTAGCAGGCCGCAGCTTCGGAACCTGGATCACCTGGTTCCTGATCGGCGGTGATCTTTACACGGCCTATACCGTGATTGCCGTTCCCGCAGCCCTCTACGGTGCCGGAGCCATCGGCTTTTTTGCCGTTCCCTATGCGGTCATCGCTTACCCGTACATGATGATGGTGCTTCCCCGTCTCTGGCGGGTGTGTCACCGCCACGGTTACGTCACCTTCGCCGACTTCGTCAGTGGGCGCTACGGAAATCGCTGGCTCACCGTCGCGATCGCTCTCACGGGTGTCCTGGCACTCATGCCTTACATCGCCCTGCAGCTCGTCGGCATGAAGGTCGTCATCGCAGCGATGGGATTGCATGGCGAGTGGCCCCTGGCAGCTGCCTTCATCATCCTTGCTGCCTACACGTACTCCAGCGGGCTGCGGGCGCCTGCAGTCATCGCCATCGTGAAAGATCTGATGCTCTACATCATGGTCCTCGCAGCCATCATCTTTATCCCCATTAAGCTGGGTGGATACCATCGCGTCTTCGAGGTCGCAAATCAGGCGCTGGCAACACACACTCCGGCAGCCAGCATCTTCCTCAAGCCCGGTCAGTTCCTGGGCTACTCTACTCTCGCTATCGGCTCGGCACTCGCGCTCATGCTCTATCCCCACACAGCCACGGCGGTGCTCTCGGCCGGCAGCGCGAACGTTGTGCGCCGCAACGCCGCAATGCTGCCCGCTTACAGTTTTCTTCTTGGGCTCATCGCTCTTCTCGGCTACCTTGCCCTTGCTGCAGGAATCAAGACGCCGGACACCAGCTCATCCGTGCCCATGCTGTTTATGCAGTCGTTTCCCGAGTGGTTCGCCGGGTTCTGCCTTGCGGCAGTCGCGATTGGCGCTCTGGTGCCGGCGGCCATCATGTCCATCGCGGCGTCAAACCTCTTCACCCGCAACCTGTATGGAGCGTTTGCTCGCCGCAAGATGCTCCCTGCACAGGAATCTGCAATGGCGAAGATCGTCTCACTCGTCGTCAAGTTCGGCGCCCTGGTCTTCGTCCTCTATTTGCCCACGCCCTATGCCATCGAGATGCAGCTGCTGGGCGGAATCTGGATGTGCCAGCTGGTTCCATCCATCGTTATCGGTGTCTTCACACGGTGGTTTCACCCGTGGGCACTCCTCGCGGGATGGGCAGCCGGAATGGCTTCCGGCACTGCGATGGCTGCAGAACTGCATCTGAAGAGCTCCGTCTACCCGCTCCATCTTCCGCAGTGGCTGGGGGGCACCTGGGCGATGTACGCCGCCGTACCTGCGCTCCTGTTGAATCTTGCCATCGCGGTGTTGCTTACAGTCCTGTTCCGCTCCATCGGCTGGAACTCCGGGGTCGATTCCACGGATGCTTCAGCCTACGTCGGGTAATCTCGTACGATTTTCCACCTGGAATTGGCAACTGACCGGATCACTGCATCCTAGTAGCTTGAATACCTGCCGAGGTGAACTCTGTGAGCAAACGAACAAGATCCATCGTCAAGGGGGCCATCGCAGGTCTTCTCGGCGGAATTGCCGGGATAGCCGCGAAATACGCTGTCGAGAAGGTGTATCCTCCGCGCGTGCACGGAGAGGCGGACCCAGCCGCACTGATCGCTGATGAGCTTTCAGAGACGTCACTCAGGCTCAACCAAAATCCAGTAGCCAAGCAGACGGTTCACTGGGGCATCGGCGCTGCGACCGGTGCAGCCTACGGTGCTGTCGCGGAGTTCTATCCTCAGGCGACAGCGAAGCAGGGAGCGGACTTCGGCATAGCGATGGTTGCCCTTTCCCATGACTCGACCCTGCCGATCGTTGGTCTTGCTACAAAGCCGGAGCCGCGGACCACACGCGAGAAGACCAGCGAACTGGCCTCGCATATCGCCTACGGCATCGTCACGGAGACCGTTCGCAGAATCGTTCGCCGGATGATCGACTGAAACTATTCGCCGGGAAGATGGTCGCGGGTAGTAGCCCAGTGTGCAACCAGATCATCCACCACAACATGCCCTACTCTGTAGGCCGCTTCGAGCGAGGGCAAATACGCGCTGTACTGGCGAATCTTGGTCTCAGCAAGGCTCTCGGCAGCCGTCACACCCTCTCGCTGCTGGTCATAGTTTGAGGCGGCGCGCAGCACCAGCACACGATGGATGTCCACCTTGCCGGCCCTCGCAAGCCACGTCAGCGACTGCAGCGTGCCCGTATCTTCCATTCCGCACACCGCGTAGGTGCTTTTGCCATCGGTCTGGTAGTTCACCCAGTCGTGAGCCCACTGGCTCAGCAGCTTGCCGTGCCAGAAGGTCGATGCTGATAAATTGCCGCCGCGCAGCACAAACGGCGGACGCTTCGCCGCTTCCGGAGCAAACTGCTGCCTCCGCGTTCGCATTGCGTCCGTGTCTTCCAGCTTTACGTCCTTTGTCAGGTTGAAGGCCCAATCGACCAGCGCGGGATTCAGGCGATACACGTTGCCATCGTCACCAAAGCGCGCCTGACGCGGCTGTTCGTAAGGGATTGATTTGCCCAGAGGAACGTACCCTGTCTTCCAGTCCTTGGGAATCTCACGTGCATCGATCTCGTGGGCGAGATCGCCATCCACAACGTAATCTGCCCAGACCGCCGAGCCTAGCGATCCCATGTGTGGATCAATTCCCGCAATTCCGGAGACAACAAAGTAAGCGTGGGTCAGATCGAACCGCGGATCGGAGCCAAGCGCCATGATGGTTGCTGCTGCGCGTGCCGTGCCTACGCCTGTAACTACCGCGAGCACGCCATTCTTGTTCATCCGCAGATCGTGGTAACCCTGAGGAAACGGGAAGACCTGATCCAGATGCTCGCGCTCAACCCAGAACTGGTGCTCGCCGGGGGCATCGCCGGTGTCGGCCCCTACCTCGAACATATTCACGACAACCACCTTCACCTCAATCGGCTTGGAAGGGGTCTGGGCGAAGGCACACGTGGAGGTCAGAAGTAGAAGAACAGCAGAAAAGAAGCGCATATTCGATGGTATCAAGAAGCGAGATCCGCCAGCCTAGACGCCCTTCTTCTGCGGCTCCCAGATGAACTTATGGATCTGGAGCGAGAGCCGCGCAGGCAGGCCGTCTTCCAGCATCCACTCCACCAGCTTGCGAGGATCGAGCACCGTGTTGTCGGCTGTGCGTAGCGGGCTCGGCACCTTCTGGAACGCCGGCGAAAGCAGGATATGTCCTGCCTTCTGCTCCAGAGGGTGCTCGCGGATGAACTCCCGCGCAAACTCGTAATCAGCGCGGTCCGAGATGACAAACTTCACCTCGTCGTTCTTCGTGAGCGCATCCAGGTTTTCCATGCGAAAGCTATTCGCCGCAGCCCCCGCACCGGGGCACTTCACGTCGACAATCTTGTGGACCGCCTTCGGAACATCCGCCAGAGGACGTTCGCCGGAGGTCTCGATCATCAGGGTGTAATTCTCCGCCAGAAGCCGTTCCATCAGGGGCAACAGCTCACGCGCCTGCAGCATGGGTTCTCCGCCGGTGAACTCGACCAGCTTGCAAGGCGCGAGCGCTTCGATCGCAGCTACCACCTCATCCTCGGTAAACGGCTTGCCACCGCTGAAGGTGTACTCGGAGTCGCACCAGGCGCAGCGCAGATTGCACCCTGCGAGCCGCACAAAGATACACGGCAAACCGGCGAAGGATGACTCCCCCTGGACGGACTTGTACAGCTCAATCAGGTGCATGGGTTAGATCTGCTCGTAATAGCGCGCGAAGCTCGTATCGGTCTCGTAGAGCGTACAGTCCTTCACCCGTACGCGGCCATCCGTCATATCGTGAAGCTGCTTCGTCGTCTCCTGGTAGAAGTACCGCGCCAGGTTCTCCGCCGAGGGATTGAGCGTCTTGAAGGGCTCAAGATCGTTGATCATCTGGTGATCGAGATAGTCCACGACAGGTCGCATCACCTGCTTCAACAGCTTGAAATCAAGCAGCAAACCAGCCTCATCCAGCTCTTCGCCGATCAGTGTGACAAAGACCTTGTAGTTGTGGCCGTGCGGATTCTCGCACTTGCCGCGGTAGTTCCGCAGGTAGTGTCCCGAGGAGAATCCAGCTTCTACAGTCACTTCAAACATTGAGTTTCCAATACCTTTCAACAGGCTGCGCGAAGATCTCTTAGGGAGGACGAGAGGAACAGCCTGGCTTCTTCTTATTGTACCGATTCTCGTCGCCTAACGGCCGCGTCGCTTCCGGCGTTCTTCCTCAGATCTGCGCTCCACTTGCTCAAAGAGCGAAGAGAGAATGCCCGAAAGTGCAACCACCAACGCCAGAACCAGCAGCGCCAGTCCGGTGGTCCGCCACAGAGCTGTATCTCCCGGCGAGCCAGGCTGCTGCGCAATATTCGAATACGCCAATCCGCACGAGATCAGCGACAGCACAAAAAGTGTGGCGGCAAGAATATACAGATTGCGTCCCATCTGTTCTCATTCTACGGCGCTTTGAAAGAACCGCTCTACATCTGCAATGTCATCTGTTCGCCGATAGGCAGGCAGGCTGTCCAGAAAGATGCGGCCATAGCGCTGACGGTGAATCCGCGGATCCAGCAGCATTAGAACGCCCCGATCTTCGAGCGAGCGGATCAGGCGGCCAAATCCCTGCTTGAGCGTGATCACTGCATTCGGAATCTGGTAGTCGAAGAACGGCTTCCCACCCGATTCCTCAAGCGCCCGCATCCGCGCCTCTACCACTGGATCGGTAGGCACCGCAAAGGGCAGACGGTC
>DASTSJ010000152.1:0-3631 GCA_035760765.1 Edaphobacter sp.
GAGGCACAGGGATCAACGGCCGAAGCGACGACAGAAGGCTGGATCGACTGCGGGGGCTTTGGAGAAGACTTCGAAGGAGCCATGCTTCACCCTCTATTTCGAGCTGGATAAGGATTCATAGAAGTTGGCCAGACCTTCCGCCGAGGCTCGAAGATCGGCGATGCGGGCCTGTAGAGAAGCGTCGCTCTTGCCGGCTGAGGCGGCAGCGAGTGCATGGTGCGTCACTGCAAGTTTGTGCAGTGAAGACTGCAGATCGACCAACATGTCCTCGGTTGCATTCTTGTTTGCAAGAATTCGCGGAAGTCGCTGGATCTCCGTGCGGTGCTCCATGGGAGAGAGTGACGAGCCAGCGTGCCGGATGAACTGGTCCTGATGGGCAAGTATCTCTTCATAGTCGCGGCCTGCCTGATCGCGAAGTACGTCGATGTCGCTGGAGAGCAGTGTGGTGAGCGCGGTCACGTTAGGGTCCATGTCATGAATGACCTTGGGAACAGACTTCCTGATCTCCCGGTTGACCAGCATATCGCCCAGAGCCTTGAGTGCCGTGCTGGCTGCGTTCGCCTCCGTGTCGGTGACCTTGATTCCTATTGGGGTCGCACTGGAGAGTGCGTCGCCCAGCGATTTCAGATTTGCTCCGCACGCGGCGGCGGCTTCATCGAGCTTGGGTGACGAGACTCCGCTGGAGAGGTCGGCGATGGTCTGGGCGTAGACGCGCAGTCCATCGAGAACCTCAGTGCGCGTCTCGAGTCCCTTTTCGTCGATCAGAGGCCTGATTGCGTGCGGATCCATTGGGTGGTCCGTGTCATACCGCGCGACGAGCAGGGAGTACTGCGCGTCTTCGTTGAGCCGAACGGCTGCCCGGTATGCGTTGCGCGTGTTCTCAACTACGGCACTGGTGGCTGTAGAGAACTGCGCAGTGTTGCGTGCAAGCGGCGACAGCGAGCATCCGGACAGCGACAGCAGGCATGCCACCAGAAGTCCAATCGAAGATCGACGTTCGCGCATGGAGCAAGGAAATTCGAGGAGCTATGGTTTGTCAATATGGTGAGCCCATTTATTTTCAGAAAGAGAAGGGTTGCCACAGTTCCTAAACTCTTCAAGGAAAGGGAGAGGCGATGGCACGGATAATCGCGCGCACTGCGGTGTGGATCCTGCTTGTGGCGGCGACCTTATGGGCATCTGACTGGATCATCTGGCAGGGAAGAGCGCTGAGCGGTGGAGGGTATAAGGTGGTCTCGATCAACCGCTTCGTCGTGGCTCCGCTCAAAGGAAATAAGGAGGAGTACTACGCCGACGGAACCGAGGAGATTCGCTGCACGCGCTCGCTGTTGCCGGAGGGATTTCCTCAGTCAGGAGCGAAGCCGTGCTGGTGGGTGGAGAAACATCCGGCTGATTTCGTCCGATAAGTCGACTGCAGAAGACGATATTGAACGATTCCTCCTCTAAACTAGAGATAGCCCGGCACGTTGTGGCGAAGATTTCCTTGGTGAGGAGAATTTGCAATGAGTGTCGAAGACGAGAAGAAGAAACCGCGCAGGGCTCCAGCGAAGAAGACAGCGTCTGCATCCACGGAGGCTGTCGGAGAAAAGAAGGTGAAGGCCGCGGCTGCCAAGGCCACACCGGCAAAGAAGAAGACCGCGGCGAAGACGACGCTGCAGGATGCGCATGAGTCAGCTCCACAGACGCAGATTCCGCAGCCGCCATCTCAGCAAAACGCCACCCAGCCAAATCCAGCGCAGCATACGATTCAGAGTGCAGCCACGCAGAGAGAGCCTACGCATGCTGAGATCGCAGAGCGTGCTCATGCGTACTTTGTGGAGCGCGGCTATCAGCACGGGTTCCACGACTATGACTGGTATAGGGCAGAGAAGGACCTGCGGGAGAAGCGGTCGTAACGCCTTTAGAACAGAGTATTTCTCAGGATCCAGTAAGCGACGCCACCGAAGATGAGCGACTTCGGGGCGTCGTTTGCGTTTCGAGACCGGACCGCTGCTGCTTGATCACCGGATGTACGGAAAAGAGCGCATTGCCGAGCCACGCCATGCTCATCAGGAAGACCGCTCCATCGACGAGTTCGCCCGTAAACGAGAGCCAGAAAGGCTTCCACAGCAGAACCAGAATGAGCAGAGCGGCGGGAAGCGCTCGCTTTGTTGCGGAACGATCGAGGTCATCCACCAGCCAGGCGAGTGCTCCCGTCAGGTAGATGAGGCGGTAATCAAAGCTGGCCCCAGCCATGAACGCAAAACAGAAGATGGAGAGGCAAGCGGTCGCGATGGCTCCCCGTGCCCGCGTCGGGTCGAGTGGTGGAAGGAAGCGACCAAGCGTGTTCCCAGCCCGCATGCCCATGACCATTCCCAGGATGCCAAGCAGAAGTGCTCCAAGCGGCGACGCAAGCCGGTGATCGAGCACAAGAGGTGCGAGGGAGTGCACTGTGTGCCGGCTGAGAGCATAAAAGAATGGAAATGTACCGAACGAAGTGTCCGTATCTCGAGGCGTATTTGCGAATACCTGCAGGAGCCGGCTGCCGCTGGTCAGCAGAAGAGCCGCTGCAGCCAGAAGCATAGTAGTCAGCATGCGCTTCCATCCCTGACGACGGTGCAAGAAAACAGTTGACGCGGCGATGGGATAGACCTTGAGAACGGTAAGTAGGACGATGACTGCGCTTACGACGCGCGAGCGTAGCGGCGGCCGGAGCCGCCACGCCAGAAAGAAGCCGGATACAAGAAGGAAGAAGACAAGCTCGTCGCTGTTGCCGCGTTCGATGGAGAACAGGACGCAATGTGAAGCAATCGCCAGAAAGACGATTACCTGCGTGAGCCAGGTCCGTGCATTCAGCAGGAAGATATAGGCACTGATCGCTGCAATGGCGAAGAGCAGCCCCACGAGGTTGGAGGATCGGGACGTGACGCCTAGATGGCGCGCCATCAACCATACCGGAGGATAGTTATAGAGCCGGTGCCACGGATCGAAGGCGCTTACCTTGTAAGGGTCCTGTCCATGAAGGACGCAATCGATGGCGTGCGTAATGCCACGTGTGTCGGCGAACAGCGGTGTGTTCGCTGGAATCTGAAGCATCTTCCAAGCAGAGGCCAGGCTTCCGTGCGTATGCACTCCGACACCGAGTGCCAGAACAACCAAAACGATTGCAGTAATCGCAGCCGCCTTCGGCCGGAGAAGACATGCAAAGTTCTGCATGATAGAACGCTCCTCACGAGAGGGATAGCCACAGACGGTACGAGGGGAGGGCTAACTGACGCTTCTTTTACCAGATGATCGCTGGAGCGAACGCGTTGTATGGAGCACACAGAGCAAATCGCAGACCCCGCCAAGCCACTGCGGGGCCTGTCTTCTCTTCAAGACTCTAGAAGGGCCACTTCCAGCAGGTGATCTCCTTGCGATCGATTCCGTTCTGGTGCGCGTAGTTGACGCTGTCGATGATCTGGTCCTTCAGCCACTCCTTCAGGTGCGCCGCAGAGGATTGCAGGCGTGGAACCCGATCGATCACATCAATCGCCAGATTGAATCGGTCGATCTGGTTAAGAATGGCCAGCTCCAGCGGAGTATTGATGTTGCCCTGCTCCTTGTATCCGCGGACGTGGATGTTGTCGTGATTTCTACGCCGGTAGGTGAA
>DASTSJ010000153.1:0-2785 GCA_035760765.1 Edaphobacter sp.
AGCCAGTGCTCCAATGTTCCGTTCAGCGCTTCTCGAGCCTCACCGATCGGCTGATACACCGCTTCCAATTCTGCGGGCCGCTCTCTTCGTTCGCTGCGGAACCAGATTCGTCCATCCTTCTCGTCGTGTTCCATCGTGGCGAAGAAGTAGGGCAACCGGTAGAGAGATTGCGCACCCATAACCGCCAGGCGACTGGCTGCGTCCAGGCTGAAGAAGTAAATTCCTTCATGGCCTTTGTATCGCACATAGGTACGGCAGTTCAGCTCCGGAAAGCTCAACATATCCCCAAATGCAGAAAGTCCCCTCAGAGTTACATTGAGCCGAAAGGGAGTGAGTGAGATCCAGGCCTCACCTCCGAAGGTGTCGAGCTCGAGCTCATCGGGAATCAGTGCGCGCACCTGTTCCGCGGGTAAGGGCCAGTGTGCAAAGAGTAGTCCGTACCAGACCTGTTGCATGATCCAGGGACTTTGTGGAATCGGCCAGGCCCGATGCTGCGTTTGCTTCAGTATGGCATCCGAGTCAAAGATCTCCGATTGCAATGCACCCAACGCGAATTCTCCTTTCTCGAACGTCGCCGGCGCAGAGACCTGCGTTCCGTCAGCGACCCTCTGCCGCTCTCCGAGCAGCAAACTCCGCTGGAGTCGGAATCGGCTCCAGTTCCCTTCCTGCAAACATCTCGCGGAAGATGTGGACCATCTCGTCCTTGATCAGCCCGTTGGTCGCGAGCACCTCACGGCTATCCAGCGTGAACGCTCCCCCGTCAAAGTGCGACACGGTCCCGCCTGCCTCCGTTACCAGCAACACGCCGGCTGAGGTATCCCACGGATTCAGGTTGAACTCCCAGAAACCCTCCAGCCTTCCGGACGCCACATACGCCAGGTCCAGCGCAGCCGAACCAGCGCGACGGACGCCATGCGAACGCAGCGTGATCTGGTAATAGAAGTAGGCGTTTGGATTCAGATGCCGCTTATGACTGGGAAATCCCGTCGCGGTCAAAGACTCCTGCAGTGTCTTCGTCTTCGAGACATGAATCTTCTTTCCGTTCAGCCACGCGCCCTTGCCTTTTTCGGCCACGAACATCTCGTCGCGCAAAGGGTCGTACACAACGCCAGCCACCAGCGTTCCGTCTTGATCCTGCTTCAGCCCTGCCGGCCGATGCTCTAACCCAAGCACGACAGCAAACGCCGGGAATCCATGCGCGAAGTTGGTCGTGCCATCGAGAGGATCCACATACCAGCGGTACTCGCTGTCCAGAGCATCGCGCGTTCCCTCTTCGCCATAGATGCCATGTGTGGGGAAAGCCTCCTGCAGGCGCTGCCGGATCAGCTTTTCGCTGTTCTTATCGGCTTCCGTAACCAGGTCGACGTCGCCCTTGTACTCTGGCGTCACTCCCTTTTCGTAAAAGCTCTTCAGGAGCGATCCCGCCTCGCGGGCAATCTCCTGGGCCTTGTCTGCAAACTCAAATGGATTCACGCGATCCCCTCTTATCTCTACTGTAAATGCCTCAGTGACCGTCGGGATAATAGCCGCTGCGATGGCGCAAGTGGTACTGCGTCTGTAGTGCGGGATCTTTGATCTGAACCTTGACGGATCGAAAACTGTCATCTCGCCGGCTTGGCGGAGCATAATAGCCCAGCACATACTGCGTTCTCAGATCGTCCGATACACGCGCAAACGCCGGTTCCAGGTCTTTCTTGTCTTCGACATAAAAGTATTTCCCGCCGGTATCCATCGCCATCTGGATCAGAGCGTGCTCGCCGCCCGTGTTCCTTCCCGCGTCCTGCCACACCGGAACGATGATGATCGGATAAATGATTGCTCCCGCTCGCTGTGCCTGCTCAAGCGCCTCGCTATAGCGGGAGTGTTTTGCCGTGTCCTCTCCATCGGTAATCACGACCACGACCCGCCTGCGTCCGGCATCGTTGCGGGTCTGTAACAGCCTGTCCGATGCCAGGAAGATCGCATCATATAGAGCAGTCTCGTCCCCGGGCTGCAGCTCATTCAGACCTCGCTCGATTCGCTTCTTCTCATTCGTAAACGGAACGATCTCGCGCACCGTGTCGGAGAAATCCATCAGGTCCAACTCGTCCTGCTCGCGCAGCAGAGCGTTCACAAAGTGCGTCGCCGCGGTCTTCTCCAGCCTTTCATCCCGCAGCACGCTCTTGCTCGCATCAATGGCAAGCACAATGGAGAGCGGTGTCGAGGATTCCCGGTCGAAGTAAGTAATCTTCTGCGGCTTTCCATCTTCAGCGATGGCGAAGTCCTCCTTCGAAAGCCCCCCTACAGGAGCGCCGTTTTTATCCATGACGCTCACCGCGATGTTCACCAGTCGCGACTGAACGCGGATGGTCGGCACTTTCTCTTGTGTCGCAGTCGCCGCCTGTTGCTGGTCCGGATCGGGATTGAGCGGCTGCATCGGCGCCCGCCTGACGATCGGCGCCTGGGCCAGCAATGCAGTGCCCAGCAACCAGACTACGGCTGCACCTGCACTCTTCACATCTGCTCCTTGGCGGAACTTCCCGGTACACCCGTCACTCTGATCTCATCCGGAAAGGGGTCACCGTCGGCCCACACTGCTCCATCGACAAACTGCTCCTTCTTCCAGATCGGCACCGTTCGCTTCAGCGTATCGATCAACCAGCGGCAGGCCTCGAAGGCCGCTCCCCGGTGTGCAGACGCCACGGCGACCAACACACTCGTCTCTCCTACCACCAGTCGACCTAGGCGATGCACGACAGCTACATCCCTCACGCCGAACTTTGCGATCGCCTCTGCAGCCAGCGCC
>DASTSJ010000154.1:0-2305 GCA_035760765.1 Edaphobacter sp.
TGTTCGAGTCGCTCGAACAGGTCCGGGAGATCACCGCGGAATGGTTGCAGAGTTACAACGAGGAGCGGCCCCATGACGCGTTGGCGGGCCTGCCGCCGGCCACGTATCGGGCCCATCTTGAAGCCCGAAGTTCTCCATTGGGAGTGTCGCCTTGACGGGGGAGCTTACGCCCGGCGCAGAGGCGAGTTGGGTGAAGGAAATCGAGAAGGAACTGAACAAGAAGGACTATCGGCCGCTGTTCATGAATGACCCGAGGACTCCGCAGGCATCAGTCCTCAATCTGTTGAGCCGAGCCGCCGAGGCGGCGAAAGCCGGGGATGAAGCGCTTGCGCAAGACCTCGTGCATCAGGCGGTCGACGTTCTGGAAGACGGAGTCCGCCGGCACTACTATGAGCAGTCCGACATCCAACCGCTGCTCGACTACATCACGCAGCACGCGCCGGTCGCCAAGCGCAGCGCCTAAGCCGGCATGAGTGCGGAGCCGGTGCCAAGCACCGGCTCCCGCCGGCGCTGAACCGGGCGCAACTCGAAGCCAGCAATTCTCCTCGGATCGCCTCTCGCTGCTGGCGGCGCGACGCTCGCCACCGAGGCGGCTGCGCTGGGTCTCATCGACGAGTATCGGATCAGGCTTTTGCCGGTACTGGTGGGCGGCGGCCGTCCCTACTTTCCCCAACACCAGGAGCGGGTGAACCTCGAACTTATCGAGTCCCGTACCCTCAAATCGAAAGTGGTCTACCTCCGCTACCGCGTGGCCCGCTAGCCGGCTCGTCCCAGCAAGCACAAGAAGGGCACGACTCAGTCTGTTGACCTAAAACCAATGCGCCGGCATTTGGATTTCGGTTCCTCCATAAGTTCTCGAATCGCGTTGAATACCACACGAAACTGGGCATCGTATTTCTTCTCTAGCTCAGCCAGCCGACGGGCCAATACCTTGTTCGATCCGATGATTTCTCTCAACCGCACGAACGCTCGCATGATGGCAATGTTCACCTGGATGGCCCGCTCACTTCTCAGGACACTGGACAGCATCGCCACGCCCTGCTCGGTAAACGCATAGGGATTGGACCGTCGCATACCTCCCCAACTTGAAATCACAAATTGTGATTTCAAGTCTGCATACTCTTGATCTGTCAGCTGGAACATGAAATCCCCTGGAAATCGTTTTTTATTCCGCTTCACAGCCTGTATCAGGGCACGTGGTTCAACCGCGTACAGAAGTGCCAGATCACTACTCAACAATACTCTGTGGCCGCGCAGTTGCAGTATTCGTTGATCCACCTGTGAGAGTGACAGCTGATTTCTCATTCATCTCACTCCGTTTGCAACCGGCTTCCGTTGGTTTAAGGTCACATTTTGTGACCTTAAAGGCATGGTGCGCATATCCCTTTCCCGCTCAGGAAAGAGATAGCTCATCCAGCCACAATGTGCAAAATGGTTTCAATTAGGCCAGAGAGGAACTATGAGGCGAGGAAGGACTCAGCCATGCAGAGATCTGAATGTTCGGCTATCAAATCTCTTAAAGGTGCCAAATTGGCTCCTAAGATTTCAGCGCTCATACTTGAAATGTGATTACATGCGAAGCCACCATCGGAGCGCTGCAATCCAAAAGCGATTGCAGCGCTCCCCTTCGTCTCGTTTAGCGGAGGGTTACTGTTCAGCGGGATGGTGGACCTTGCGTCGCGAATTGCAGAGGTTCGGGTTACCAGCCTTGCCGATCAGATGCGGTCCGCCGCAGGCGAGAGTTTCAGCAAACTGTGATCAATGCGAAGCCACCATCAGAGCGCTGCGATCTAGAAGCGATTGCAGCGCTCCACCGTATCCTTAGCTAATGGGTTAGTCGCCGTCGGTTGCGGGTGGCGTGGTGAACGGGGCGCCCTTCTCACCCGCCCACCCAGCCGCGCCGAGACGCGGCTTTCACCAAGCGCCCGCAGCGCTCCCCGCCTGAGAGAGTTCGACAGTTTTTGCCAATCTACTAAGGATGCGAAGCCACCATCAGAGCGCTGCGATCCAAAAGCGATTGCAGCGCTCCACTTCGTCTCGTTTAGCTGGTGGTGTTGTCCAGCGGGATGGTGGACCTAGCGTCGCGAGTTGCGGAGGATCGGGTTACCGGACTTGCCGATCAGATGCGGTCCGCAGATGCGGATGCCGAGGACTGTTTGAGCCGAGTCTCAGCGAAGCTGTTGGACGAGGCGAGTTCCGCAGGCAAGCAGATGGAGGCTTAGTCCGGTCGAACCGGAGCATCTGAGCAGCGCAGGTCCACCATCCCGCTAATCCTGTTTTTCCGGCGCTGTCCCGGCTTACAAAA
>DASTSJ010000155.1:0-3059 GCA_035760765.1 Edaphobacter sp.
ATGGTGAGTCCGAGATTCTTGCCAAGCTCCACAATCGCCTTGACGATCGGAGAGGACGCCGGCCCATGGATGTTCTGAATAAACGACTGGTCGATCTTGAGGGTATCGATGGGGAGCGTCTGCAGGTAGCTCAACGAGCTATACCCCGTGCCAAAGTCGTCCATCGAGATGCGGACTCCCAGCGCGCGCAACGAGCTGAGTTGCTGGCGCGCCTGCTCCGTATTCTCCATCAGTAGAGATTCGGTAAGCTCCAGCTCCAGCAGAGCAGGTTCAATCTGGAAGTCATCGAGCGCCCGCTGAACCTCCGCAGCAAGATTGCCGCGCAGAAACTGGGGTGCAGAGACATTGATGGCCAGGGGAACCGGCCTGAGTCCCTGGTCGCGCCAGGCCCTGCTCTGACGGCAGGCTTCGCGAAGAACCCACAGTCCTACGGGGTGAATCAGACCAGTCTCCTCCGCGATGGAGATAAAGCGGGCAGGCGGAAGCATCCCCAGGTCCGGGTCGATCAGCCTGACGAGCGCCTCCATGGCTTTGATTTCGCAGGAAGGGGAGAACATCGGCTGATAGTGCAGGGTCAGGCGATTTTCTTCGGCTGCATTGCGCAGAGAACGTTCAATCTGTCGGGCCTCCGCCACGCGATAACTCTGCGAGCGCATATAGCGCCTCCAGCAGTTGCGTCCCGAGCGTTTCGCCTCATAAAGGCCGTAGTCCGCCCTCCGCATCAGGTCGTCCAGATTTCCGCCATCGTCGGGATATACGGCGAGACCGAGGGAGATGGTCGGCTGCAGTTGGACATCCATCACTGTGATCGGTTCCTGGAGAGCCGCCATCAGGTTATTGGCGATCGCAGTGCAGGCGTCTAGTGAATAGACATCGGCGGCGATGGCAATGAACTCGTCTCCTCCGACACGCGCCAAAGTATCGGAGACGCGTAACCTGGCTCGAATACGCTCCGCGAGAGCCTTGAGAAAGCCATCCCCCACCTGGTGGCCGAAGCTGTCATTGATCTGTTTGAAGTGATCGAAGTCGATCGCCAGCAGAACAGCTTTCGTGCCTCGATTGTCGGCGCGTTTTGCAGCCTCCTTGAAACGCTGCGAAAGGAGAACCCGGTTTGGCAGCCCTGTAAGAGGATCGTGCTCCGCTCGTCGGAGAAGCTCCTGATTCAGGCGCACGCGTTCACTGACATCCTGTGCAACCACCAGGCGGATATGCTCTCCCTCCTGACCCGTATCGTGCCCGGTGACCTCGGCCCAGAAGATGCTGCCATCCTTACGCCTATGCCGGAAAGGACCCAGCACCACACCCGACCTTGGATCCCGTAGCTCTTCCGGCATTTGCGGCAGGTCCTCCTGCGGGCGAATATCCGTGATCCGCATCGAGAGGAACTCCTCACGGGAGTAACCGTAGCAACGCACCGCCTTGTCGTTGACCGAGGTAAACCTGAGCGTCTTGCAGTCGTAGGTCCACATGGGCAGCGGGTTGTCATCGAAGAGCAGGCGGTACTTCTGCTCGCTGCGCCGGATAGCCTCTTCGGCGAGAACCTGCTGATGGATATCGGTGGAGGCTCCCACCCAGCGGATAATCTCCCCCGCGTCGTCACGCTGCGGCAGAGCTCGCCCAAGATACCACCGGAAGTCGCCGTCCTTCTGACGGATGCGATACTTTTCGTCGAGCGGCGTGCCGTTCTGTAATGCGATCTTCCAGGCCATCGCCAGACTCGGCATGTCATCCGGATGAATGACCTGAATCCAGCGCGAATCAAGCGCCTGCTCGAGCCTCAGGCCGGTCATTTCCCCAAATCGGTCGCTCACGTAATCCATCTGCCCTTCGGGGGTGGATGTCCAGACGATCGACGGCAGTGCTTCCGCCAGCGTACGGAATCTCTCCTGGCTGGTCAGCAGCTCCTGCCGGGCACGGCGCTGCTCGGTCATGTCAGTGGCCACCAGAACAAAGCCGCGGACACAGCCTGCCTCATCCTGGTCAGGAGAGTACGAGAGCAGCAGGTGGCGCACCTGCCCCCCGAATGTATGGGTGGCTTCGAAACTTTGCGGCTTGCCCCGCAGCACAGCCCGAACATAGGGCTGAAGCCGCCGCGCATAGGCTTTGCCCAGCCTCTCAGACAGAACCCCGTACCAGTATTTGCCGACGATGTCCTCAGAGGTTAGACCGTACCACTCTTCATACGCTCGATTCGCCCACTGATAGCATCCCAGGGAATCCACATAGGCGATCAGCGCCGGCGCATTGTCGACAATCATCTGCATCTGCCGTAGCCGGCTTGCCAGAGTGAGCTCCGGACGCTCACGGTCCGTGTCCCTGACGGCACTGTCGAGGAACTGCTGTCCCGCACTCTGCTGCAGAGCCTCCGCCGGGGTCGCGAAGCTGACCTGCAGTAACTGTGTCTCTGAAAGCTGAATTGCAGCGACCGTAACATCAACCCGGACACGCTGTTCTCCGGCTGCACGGAGCAGCATACTCATGCGCCCTCTCCCTGCATGAAGACGCAGATCGTCAGCACAGGCATGCGTCGCGATCGACGAGAACGACCTTCCCGCCAGCAGGTGCTTCGACGTTCCGAGCAGTTGCGCCAGCGCTGGATTTGCAAAGACGATCGTCTCGCCCGGGAGTAGGCATAGGGCAAGGGGCAACGCATCCAGGACTGTTACGGTGCTTTTTGCTGGCTCAGATTCAAGCAATCCTGCCCAGTCGTTTGTTCCTGGCTCGGCCCTCACAACAACCTCGAGAATGCCCGAACGTTCTGGCCGTCGGGAAGGAGGGGCCAGGCCGCCGCATGCATCCACATCTCCCTGATGAATGGCGCGTACTCTGCATTTTTTATAGGATCGCGCTTCGGAGAGTTATCCCCCGTAAGTTGCACAGGCCGCTCCACCACTCACTTCCGTTCAACAGCCTCAACGCTCAGCAACCTCGAAGGTAGCAGTGAGGGGAAGGTGGTCAGAGGCAATCATCGCCAGACGACTTCGCCAAAGCTCTGTCGATAGAAGCGAGAGCGGAGCCTCAAAGTACAGATGGTCGAGCGTCATCAAAGGAAAGACGCC
>DASTSJ010000156.1:0-5418 GCA_035760765.1 Edaphobacter sp.
CATGAGGATTGGGTACGGCTTCGACTCGCATGCGTTCAAGCCCGGTGTGCCACTGGTCATTGGCGGCTTGACGATTGAGCACCCGGAGGGACTGGCGGGTCACTCGGACGGCGACGTGCTGCTGCACGCCATCACCGATGCTCTGTTGGGAGCGGTCTCGGCAGGCGATATCGGAACGTTTTTCCCTCCGAGCGATCCTCGGTGGAAGGGTGCGGCGTCGCATATCTTCTTGCAGACGGCTCTCGAAGAGGTAGCGACGGCTGGGTACAAGATCGTCAACGTCGATACCGTGCTGGTGATGGCGAAGCCGAAGATTGTTCCCATCGCCGGCGAGTTGCGCGAGCGCGTGGCTGAACTGCTGGGAGTGAAGCCGGGCGAGGTCGGCATCAAGGCGAAGACCCCTGAGGGACTGAACCAGGATGGCGTCGCTGTGGCGCACGCAACGGTGCTGCTGGAGAGCGTGAAGCTGGCGGATGTCCCTGTCCAGATGGTCACGACCGCCGAGGTAAATTACGATATCGATGCAGTGGTAAAGGGACTGGTCGGTGAGACGAGGGATATCTCGGCTCTGGGCCGGAAGCGGCCTCCCTTCGATACCGACGACATTACTTAGTCCGGTGCAGCCATCCTGAGGTCTTCGGGGCTGTTCAGGATGGCCGCATTGGAATCCAGATTCTCTAAACCTAGGAATTTACGATCGCCATGGCGAATCCGTCGTAACCCTTGACCCCGACGGTCTGGACTGCGGTGGCGTCAAGACGCGGGTGCCTGCCCAGTTTTTCGAGGAACTCGCGGGTTCCTTTGACGTGCGGATCAGGGTTGTCGGGGTCGATGATGGCTCCGTCGCGGATGACGTTGTCGGCGATGATGAGGGTTCCGCGGCGTGAAAGTTTGACGGCCCGGTCTAGATAGTGGGGGTTGTTCGGCTTGTCCGCATCAAGAAAGATGAGGTCGAAGGGCTTGGGCTGCTCGGCGTAGAGCGTCGCGAGAGAGTCGAGAGCCGGACCGACGCGGATGTCGACGAGTGCAGAGACGCCCGCACGCTGAAGGTTGGAGCGAGCGACAGTCGCATGCTTCTGCTCAAGCTCGAGGGTGATGAGGTGGCCTTCGGGCGGAAGCGCACGCGCGAGCCAGATGGTGGAGTATCCGCCGAGGGTGCCGATCTCCAGGATGCGTTTGGCTCCTTGGATGCGGGCTAGCAGGTGAAGCAGCTTGCCCTGGTTGGGAGCCAGATCGATCGCGGGAAGGCCAGCACATGCATTCGCCTCAAGCGCTTCGTCCATGGCGGGATCGGGCGGAAGGAGGTTCTCGGTAAGGTAGCGGTCGACGGCGGTCCAGCGATTCTGATCCATACAGCAGAAGATTAAGTGCCGCCGCCGAGAAACGGCAAGTGCCGCATGATGTTGATGCGTGTCAACGTTGTTTTTACGGTGGTATTCATTTGGCGTTTCGTTACAATCCGCTCATGCCGACCAGACGAAGCTTTCTCCTTGCCGCCTCCGCAGCAGTCGCAGCGCCGTCTTTACCCACCATGGCGCAACGTCCGTCGCACTCTTCTCACGAAGTGAAGCAGCTTCCACCAGCCATTGCAGCCCTGAAGGACCGTCGATCCGAGGCGGTGCCGATTACGCTGGAGGAGCGGGAGCATCGTGTGGAACGGGCGCGGGAGCTGATGGTGAAGAACAGGCTGGAGGCCCTGGTGATCTGCACAGGGACTTCGCTGACGTACTTTACGGGGTTGCGCTGGGGCCAGTCGGAGCGGTTCTTTGCGTGGGTGCTTCCGGCGAAGGGAGATCCGTTTGTCGTGTGCCCGGTCTTTGAAGAGGGCCGTGTCCGGGAGCGCATGGAGGCAAAACCCGCGACCCTGCCGCAGGCTTCGGTAACCCGGGTTTACACGTGGAACGAGGACGACAATCCTTACACGTTACTGGCCAAGGCTCTTAAAGAAGCAGGCATTGCCACTGGACGCGTTGGCGTGGAGGAGCGGACGCAGTTTGTGTTCGCCGACGGCATCGCGCACGCCAGTCCGGCGCTGACCGCCGTAAGCGGGACCCCAGTGACGGCCGGTTGCCGCGCTGTCAAGTCCGCCGCGGAACTGGCGCTGATGCGGCTCGCGAATGACAACACCTTGAAGGTTTACGAGGCGGCCTGGAAGTCACTGCAGCCCGGAATGACGAATCGATATGTGTCGGAGCTTATCAGTGCAGCGTATGAACGTACCGGGTTTCCCGGGGATGCGTCGTGCCAGGTAGGGGAGTACTCCGCACTGCCGCATGGATCGCTTCACCCTCAGGTCATTCAGGAAGGCCAGATCATCCTGCTGGACGATGGCTGTGTTGTTGAGGGATACCAGTCCGATATCTCGCGCTCCTTCGTCCTGGGAAAGGCTTCGGACAAACAGAAGAGAGTCTTCGACATCGTCCACAAAGCGCAGGCAGCCGCGCTGGTAGCGGGAAAGGCCGGAGCGCCCTGCCATGCTGTGGATGATGCGGCCCGCAAAGTCATTTCGGATGCAGGCTTCGGTCCGGACTATAAATACTTCACGCACCGGGTCGGGCACGGCATCGGCATGGATGGGCACGAATGGCCCTATCTGGTGCGAGGCAACAATCTGCCGTTGGAGTCGGGGATGACATTTTCAGACGAGCCTGGAATTTATATTGTGGGCGAATTCGGGATTCGGCTGGAAGACGATTGGGTCGTGACGCCCGAGGGTGGCGACATGTTTACCGCGCCGAGCCCCTCGCTGGAGGAGCCTTTCGCGAAGGTGTGAGCCGGCCGGCGCCGGCGAGATGGAGGCGACGACGTATCTCGCACAACCGAATATCGGTTGCAACGATCGAGAATGGTTCGATTCGACACCCGGATGGGATAGTCTCGTCGAGAGCGGGGTAGAACGTTATGTCGATGATTACGACCGTGCAGCAACACATCCTTCAGCAGCAGCAGGAGCTGTTGAAGTCAACCGGACGAGAGGCGTCAGGCACCTTCAGCTGGCTGCTTAGCGGAATTACGCTGGCGACCAAGATGATTGAGGCGAAGATTCGTTCGGCAGGTCTGAGTGATGTGCTGGGAGCTGCCGGGGCAGAGAACGTCCAGGGAGAGCAGCAGCAGAAGCTGGACGTGTATGCCAACCAGGCGATGCTCCACTGCCTGGGATTGCGTGACAGCGTAGCTGCCCTGGTGAGCGAAGAGGACGAAGAGCCGGTCACGTTCAACCGGGATGCAGAGACTGGGAAATACATTCTCGTCTTCGATCCTCTGGATGGCTCCAGCAACATCGACGTAAACGTGAATGTGGGCACCATCTTCAGCGTGCTGCGCCGCATGCCGGCGGAGCTGGGAACGCTGGAGGAGTCGATCCTGCAGCCAGGCTTTCGCCAGGTTGCAGCGGGATATGTGGTGTACGGGCCATCAACAGTCCTGGTGTATACGACCGGCAACGGGGTCTTCGGTTTCACGCTGGATCCGAAGATCGGTGCCTTTGTGCTGAGCAATGACCGGATGCGGATGCCGGAGCAGGGAAGCTACTACTCGGTCAATGAGGCCAATGCGGCATCCTGGCCGGAAGAGTATCGATCGTATCTGACGATGCTGCGCGAAGGCGGCCTGGGGAAGACGTACAGCTCGCGGTATATCGGAAGCCTGGTGGCGGACTTCCATCGCACGTTACTGAAGGGCGGCGTCTTCCTGTATCCGCCTACCGAGAAGCAGCCGAAAGGCAAGTTGCGACTGCTGTATGAGGCGAATCCGCTGGCCTTCATCGCAGAGCAGGCCGGGGGCATGGCGACGAATGGTGCCGATCGCATTCTGGATATCCGTCCTGCGGGTATCCATCAGCGCACCCCGTTCTGCGTAGGTGGTCGCCGCGAGATGGAAGCGCTGAAGAGTGTGCTGACCGGAGCTGTGGCATCGTGACGTTTTCGACGGTGATCGCGGACATTCGCGAAGAGGGCCGCAGCGAGGGCCGTCAGCATTGGCAGGTGCTGCTCGAGGAGGCCGGATTCGCTCCGGGAGACAAGGGGACCCTGGAGGCGGTCGCGCGCAGCGGAGCCAAGCTCTCAATCCCGGTTCTTGGCGTCGTCAAGGACGGAGGGGAGATTTGGATTCGAGTCCAAAAACCGCTGATGACTGGTACAAAGGTCACGGCACGTGTGGAGCGTGCAAAAGCCGACGCGCAGGATTGAGCGTGCATGTGCTTCCTGATACACTTTGAAGTGTCTTCCCGGCCCGCAAGGTCCTGTCGCGGCTGTCTGGAAATTTTTTTGGGGCTGTAGCTCAGTTGGGAGAGCGCCTCGTTCGCAACGAGGAGGTCAGCGGTTCGATCCCGCTCAGCTCCACCATAGAATCAAGCATATACGATTGAGGTACTGAACGCAGCGACGGATTTGTGTCGTTGTTTGTGTCGTAACCCTGTGTCCGAGCCTGCGAAGTGTCCTTCTTGCTATTTCGCATGCTCAGGGCATCGAGCGCATCCCGCTTTGCTTCCATCCGCACGTGGGAGTAGTGCTGGAGCATTTTTTTGGAGACGTGACCGGCGATTGACATGATCGTTTGATCGCTCGCCGTTGACTCTGCCAGCTCCGTGATGGCCTGATGGCGCAGGTCGTGGAACCGAAAACCCTCAAACGGGCTCTTCAGGTGAGCAATCGTCGCCTTACATTGGCTGCACCTCTGACCTGGATTTTGAAGGAAACCGCACCCATCACACTGGATTGCGCGAGTCAGGCGCCGCCATGCCGTCCTCCAACTCTTGATAGGGCGCGTGGGGTCGATCTGAGCGGTTTCACAAGCAGGGAAGAGGAAATGACTCGGCTCGACAGCCCCGAGAGCCCGCGAGCGCCTGTATAGCTCCTGGATCACTTCCCAAGCGTCCGCATTCAATGGGATCACGCGCTCGCCAGCTTCAGTCTTGCTCTTCTTCACCGTAAGAGAGCGTCCGAATAGATCAACATCGCGCCAGCGGATCTCTTTGATTTCGCACCCTCGCATAGTCGTATTCAAAGCAAGGCGTGCAGCACAAGCGACGGTCTGCCATTCCGGGCGACTTGCTGCCCTAAGGAGGAGCTGCAGCTTTTCTTCTTGAGTCAATGCCCGACCGATATTCTGGCGGACCGGGAGGGGATGTATGTCTTCGGAGAAGTGATGCCAGCGCTTTGCGCGCTTCAGCACTCCCCTGATGAGATCGAGCTCGCGGTTGATTGTGGCGTTCGAAATCCCGGAAGCCTTACGATCGCGAATATAGCGCCTAATATGCTCCGGATTAATGCGCCAGACCTGAACTTTTCCGATCTGCTGATTGATCGGCTTTATGCGCTCGCGTTCTGTCTGGATACTACGATGCGCCAAATGGGCAAGACGGTCCGCGAGAAAGCGCTCAGCTGCCCGAGAGAAAGGAAGGCGTGAGAAGTCGTCCTT
>DASTSJ010000157.1:0-4638 GCA_035760765.1 Edaphobacter sp.
TCCGTAACGGCATCCTGGAAATGCGGATCGATCGGATGCCGAAAGAGACCGGCGGGAGACGACGCGCGCTCAGAAAAGAGCGGGAAACCGGCGAATGAATTAGCACCGAATGGTTGCATATGGTAGTATGCGGGGAGATCAACAACGGGGGAGGTGAAGCGAAGGAGACTGACGATGCGTATCGTATCATGGCTCGCGGCGTTCATGGCTGCGACTATACTTTGCGGACCGGCGCAGGCCGCGCAGGAATCCCCTTGCGAGACGCCCCAGGCGTGGGTTGCGAGGGTCGAAAGCGAGAATCCCAATATCAGGACCGCGAAAGTCGAGAAACTCCCGGATAACCTCGTCCCGGCGCTGGTCAAGCATTACAACGAAATGCCGCCCGTGGATCAGCAGACTGCAGCGGACGCGGCGGTGATCATCATAGGCACCGGCAACGGGCAGGTTTCGCCGGCACTCGTCGGGCTGTTCCTGAAGGGCTGCCGCGTCGGCTCGTTTCCGATGACGGTTCCGGCGCAGGATGACGCCTGATGGAGCCCCGCGCGATCATCGTCAAGGAGCGCGGCGGCGCCGCGACGCTTCTGCTCATGTTCGGTGAGAGCGGCGAAATTGGGCGTGTCGATATCACCGGATCGCGGGGCTTGCGTCTCGCGGCGGACATTGTGAACGCACATCTGCTGGACGAATGCAAGAGGCTGGGCGATGGCGAGCACTAAAGCAAAGGCAGTTGCCGGAGGCGGCGCGCTCGCTCTGGCGATCGGCATCATAACCCTGTTCGAGGGCAACGTCCCTGACACCTACTTGGACCCCATCGGGATTCCGACCGTATGCGTCGGACACACCGGATCTGACGTGAAGATGGGGCAGAAGAAGACGGCACAGGAATGCAAGGCCCTTCTCTCGGCTGATCTTCAGGTCGCATGGGAAGCGCAGGCAAGGTGCCTGGTGAACCCGGAGGGGCTTGAACCGTGGACCCGTGCGGCCTTCGCGTCGTTCACGTTCAATGTCGGGGTAGACGCCTTCTGCAGGTCGACGCTGGTGAGGCTTGCAAACCAGGGTCGCATCCCGGAGGCGTGCCGCGAAATCCTGCGCTGGACAAAGGCAGCGGGGAAGGAACTGAAGGGCCTGATCCGCAGGCGTGAGGCTGAGTATCGGCTCTGTCTCGGTGAGGCGTTCTGATGATCGGCCGCCTTACCTCCTTCCTCCTCGGCAATCCCTACGTCCTTCTCGGCATCGCTGCCGCCCTGCTTCTCAGCATCGGCTCTGCCATCTGGTTCAAGCACGAGATGGACGTGGCCCGTGAAGCCCAAGCCCTTGCCGAAACAAGAGCCGGGATGTGGGAAGGCCAGGCCACCGCAGCAACCGCGGAACTCGCCCACGTCAGGAAGCAACTCGACGCCTTAGACGAGAAGGCGAGGGCGCAACAGGAAACAGCGGACAGGAAGGTCAAGGACCTCTCCGCCGAACGGGATACTGCTCTATCCAGAGCGGAAGCCTTCAGGACGGAACTGGAAAGGAAAGCACATGAGCCGGGCGCTACTGCCGCTTCTGTCGGCCGCGCTGCTCTTGACGGGCTGCGCTAACAAGGTCGTCACCATCCCCGGCCCTGAAGTGGTGCGGCTGGTCCCGGCGAAGGTGGACCCCAGACTCCTCCAGTGCATGGACGTGACGCCCCCGACCCCTGACGCGATTCCAGAGGGGACATCAGATCCCATGGTCGCAGCGATCCTCGGCACATGGGCGCAGCGATATCAGATGGCTTGGAAGGACTGCCGGGCAAAGCTCAAGGCCATCGAGGAAACGCAATGAGCGACCTCATCGCATACCTCGTCATCGGTATTGTTCTGCTGGGGCTGTTCCTGGCCTACAAGCGGAAGGGTCCGCCCCTGACATGAAACAGTTAACCCCTGGAATCGCGATGCTTGCCCTAGCGTGCCTCGCGCTTGTGCTCGCGTCCCTTGCCGCCTGTGACATTCCCACCATCCCCCTGGTCCTGGTGCCGTTCTGATGTTCACAGCAATCCTAGTCGCATGTCTGGCCTCAGCCCCAACCGAGTGCCGCACCCATGAGATGATCATCCTCCAGCCGATGCCGACAGCAGCGTTTATAGAGGCGCAGGCCAGAGCTGCGACATGGCTATCAGAACATCCAGGGTATCAGCAGAGCGGGAGGCTGGTGATCAGGGCGGGGAGAGGGGCTTAGGCCCTCTTCTTCTTCGCGTACTTCGTTTCGAGGGCGGCAAGCTGTGCGCGTTCGGCAACCTCCCCCAGGCGCTTGCGCTCCGCCTCGGCCTGTAGGCGCGCATCTAATTCAGCGTCCGTTTCCTTCTCCTGAAAGGTGATGGCGATATTCGCGTAGCTCTCGCCGTATGCGCGGCGCTCTGAGAAATCGATTGTTGCATTCGCGCGCGACGCAGCGGGGATTTTAGCGAGCTGCCGTCCCAGCCACTTGATGGTGCCGGTAACGGTATCCGGGATTCCAAGCGAGTAGGGCGTGTCCGACAGCAGATAGCGGGTGACGGTCTTGCGAGCCCTTTTTCGCTGTGCCGCTGTCAGTTTGACCACAGGAAGCTTCTTCTTGCGGATGCAGACCGGGGCGCTGGAAACGTTGACGTTGAACCACTGACCGTCGCCTCCCTCGTGGATTACCTCTTTGGTCTTGCTGTCCAGAACCTCAAGAAAGTCGCCACGGTCCGTCCCCACGCTGATGATGGTCGGCTCGTCGCTCTTGGCTGAGATGCTGCCGTCCTTCCCCCAGCCGTATTTAACGCCACGGTCCAAGCCGACCATCGCCAGAAACTTGCCGTCTTGGTAAAACAGATCCACCTTACCCTCCTGCCTTAGAATGCTGCGGGCCGGGCTCATCACCCGAACTACACCGTTTACCCTAGGAGCGTGCCGGTGAAGCTGATCCCTAGAACAGCCGCGTGTCGATTTTAACCCGGTCCCCGCTTTCGCGCTTCACGGTCCACGCCGCCGCAGCATTGACCGCTTCCGCAGTCCCGTGTAATATATATCGGTTATTGGGAAAGGCAAGCGGAATGACTGACGACGAAATGTACAAAGTACTCGGCATCGAAAGCGATCCGAACCGCGCCAAGATACTGGCGGCCATACCGCTGGAGAAACGCGCCACGTATGTGCGGCTTGCCGATCTCGCGGTGGAGATTAACCTCTGGCAGGAGGGATTGGGGCCGAAGCCAACCGACGCGATCATTTGCGGGCCGCGCGAAGTTCTCCGCGGACGGCGCTAAATGGGTCGCCCCCCGCTCGATGGCAAGGCGAAGAACACCACCCGCCGCCTCGTCGCCTTTCCAAACAGCTTGCTTAAGCGCGTCAAAGCCTACGCGGAAAAGCACGAGATGAACATCTCATCCGCCATCCGTCACTTAGTAACCCAAGCCCTGGACATGGAGAGGAAGAAGTGAGCGACTGGCAGCCGATAGAGACCGCGCCGAAGGACGGGACGCGGGTGCTCGTGTGCTATGGCAGCAAGCCGCGCGTGATCGTCGCCTATTGGCAGTCGGAACCATCGCTATGGGAGCGCGAGGACGTGCCGTGCTGGGCTGTCTTCGAGCCTGAGGACCCGTTTTACTCGGTTTACCTGCTCGATGAATACGAGCCCACCCACTGGCAACCCCTCCCCAAGCCCCCGCTTTCACCTTCCGCCCCCAACCTGCAATCCCTCTAGGGCAGATTGCAAATGACTGAAACGGGGGATTCTGGTAATGTGGTGGTGAGGCGGGTAAGCAACTATAGGTCATATCCGGCCGGGAGACGTAAGCGCCCGCAGCAACCCCACAGAGGAGACAGGACCATGGAAAAGGACTTCGGATACATCAACGGCAAGCCAGTCGAAGGTGACATCAGCCGCGAGTACGCCATCTAGGCCCCCACAGAGGAGACAGACGGGTGAGCGCGACAACGATTCCGAACACGACGGCGATCACCTGCCAGTGGTGCGGCATGATCCACAATGGGACTTGCCCGAAGGTCTCCGCGATCGAATACCATCCCAATGGGGCGGTAAAGCGGGTCGAGTTCCACGATGCGACTGGAGCGAATGGGCGCCGGATGGCCGATTGGTGCGACACTGGAATGTTCGGTTAGCGCCACCCCAGAGAGATAGGCAGATGAGCGAATCCCTCGCAGACAAGATCCACAAGCCAGTCCGGCGCGTCGCGCTCGAAACACTGGGCTTCGAGATCGAGGTCGACCCGGATATGCCATCTGACGAGATCGTGTTCCGGGACGAGCGCGGAAAGGAGCTTGGCCGCATCATCGGCCTCAAGCCCACCCAAGGCGACGACAGATGAGCGACGAAACCCCAGCTCAGCAGCAATACCGGGAAGCCGTCGAGGCGCTGAAGAAGCTGGAGCCGTGGCGCTTGGCCGAGATCCGGCGAGAACTGAACATCCCCGAACCCGCCACCCCACGACAGATAGACCAGTAGTCAGGTGGACCCAGGACCAGTATGCGAGCATCTGACCCGACAGAGTCGGGTGAACCTTTTCAGGGTTGTTGGCATTCTTGGGGCGCGGCATCCATCAATAATGCCCGCAACGGACTATCACAGGGAATCTAATTAGTAACTAACAATATCCTTGACCACGCGGCATCACATGGCACAAGATGTTGC
>DASTSJ010000158.1:0-2941 GCA_035760765.1 Edaphobacter sp.
TGATCACAAATCCGTACACGTTAAGGAAGTGCCAGGACCGCGCCATCCCGATGGTGTGCCTGTAGCCGGGCAGAGCTACAAACGGCGTCAGGTAGCGCGCATCATCTTTCGCAGTCCAGATTCGATCGGTGGGAACGCGCAGAGGCGTGAAGCGAATCCACTCGGAGTTGGCTGTACAGTCGTCGTTCCAGTAGAGCCGCGGATGGTCCATTAGGATGGACAGGCCGCTGCGCATGAGCATGGTGAGGAAGAGAAAGTTAAAGAAGTGCGTCCAGCGGATCCATCCGGGAAAGCCATGCGGTCCGCTGATCTTGCCCTGGTCTAAGTCAGCATTGATGGCGATGTGCGGAAGACCCCAGACGAGTCGCTGAATCCACGCTGCAGCAAGAAGTGCGACGGCGATCAGCAGAAGGGCAATGATGAACCTTCGGTCAATCCAGATGCGAAAACGCCGATCGTCAGGAAAGTGGACCTTACGATGCGCGGAATCAAACGAGACCATGCAGGTGCCTCCTTCGCGTGGGCAACCAGCATACCTCGAGTTCTGCTGGATCTGGATTAAAGTCCGTCAGCAGACTCGATATTTATGACCAGAGAGTCAACACAAAAGGTATTTCCTCAGCTCTCCTGCCGGGCCAACGCGGCTCGCATCTTGGCCGAATCGTCCCAGGCGTAACGCAGCGTTGCGGAGAGTGGTGCTTCGCCCATCATGCGCACACAGGCCAGAATGGAGCTGACCCACAGCGGAGCCCGGTGATTTTCAGAGGTCCAGAGTTCGCTGAGCGGACGCATCTCACCCCTGCTATCCGGGTGATAGACGCGCTGGTCCCAGCGGCGTGCGCCCTCAGGGAAGTGCGGATAGTCGCGGATGGCATCGAGCGTTGACTGCAGGATGCGGTGCTTCCATGGTTCGGCGTACTGAGGCATGTAGAGCACGTGGCTCTGGCGCTCGCGGCGAATCTCTTGGACGAAGCCTGTAAAGCAGGTGGCACGCGTCAGATTGATGTTGGCGTTGGGCTCGACGCCGTGGCGGTCCCCGCCGGAGATGGTGAGCTGGTTCCAACGGCTTGCAAGCTCCGCGGCTTCGCGGTTCTCTTTCCAGTCGCGCAGGCCGTTCAGCTCAAGCGCGTGGATGTACTGTCCGTAGACGGCTAGGAACTCGTTGACCAGCACAGCGTGCCGTTCCTTGCCGACGCGATAGAGGTCCCACATAGGGTGGTTGAAGACGATGAGCACCTGTGGAATCTCGTCGAGCTCCGCCAGAATCTCGCGCAGGAGCTTTGGATTGCGTCCGGCGACGGGCAGAGCAGTGAATGCGTGTAGGCGATCCATCCACTGCTGTCCTACTGCCGAAGGCAGATTATGGACGCCGATGTGAAAGGCGCTCTCATAGAAGGGAACCGTCCACTCGACTGAGATCGGGATGTGACGGGCCGAGGGGACCGAACGGAGCAGCAGCGGCGCCTGGATGTCGTCGTGGTCGGTTAAAGAAACAAGCGCCGGCAGCTGAAGCTTGTTTTCAATCTGTGAGCTCTCAAGATCGAATGCGAGCCGCGGCGTGAGAGGCGGCGTCCAGTAGCTGCGTGCATAGTCAGGGCGGATGCCCGAGAACCGGAAAGAGCGGAGTTCAGCCCAGCGCATGACGGGCTGCAGAAAGCCCCAGTCACGCGAAAGCTCCGCGATGAAGTCGAGCGTCTCGCGCGACTGATTGGTGTGGCTGTGCAGCGAAACTCCGGTCGTGAAGCCCCGGGCAGCCTGCGGTTCGCGCCAAAGGTACGAGATAGATGACTGGCTCATAGGCCCTCCGAGCGGTCTGTCTCGCTCGGGGGCAGTATGAGATGGTCATGTGACAGTGGGATGACTGCACTGAGAACAGGGCTTCAATATCCGTAAAGGAATATTACTCAGTTGGTTACACCGCGCTAGCCTGTGGCCGGAACATGCGGAATGATTGAGGCGGCTTTTGGGAATGACAACACAACTCACTCCCAATCAACCATCTCGCCTATGACTCGTGAATGGCCAAGTCTCACGCAACTCCCTTTGCTCCTGCTCGTGTGTGGTGCCATCTCTTGTGAACGGAGGAAACTAGGTCCGCGAATAGCAGCGTTAGCCCCGGGACCACCATGGGCATGCCGATTGAGGTTGGCCACTGAAGCTGGGAGTTTTTGGTCCAGTCGTAGATCGTCAGGCCGGTGCCGCCAAAGAACAACATCGAGCCAATCCATCTGGCGAGTCGAGGAGAGAAGCCCCCATCCTTGAAGTCCACTCCGCGGATATCTCTGATCGGCGCTCCGACGAGTCCATGATGGTCGTAGATGGTGCACCGGAGTGTCGGGATCTCTTTCACTTCGTCCTGTGCGTAGGCGACAGCCTGATCCAGTTCAGAGAATATCCAGCAATAGGGGCTAACGGACGCATCGCCTGCAAAATGCGAGAAATGGACGGCGTACTCGCCCGGAACCATTCGCTCATTCCACGCCTGAGACTGAATCTGGGCATCGAAGAGCGCCACTTTGCGTGGGGTAACCATGATCAAAGTTTATCAGCGCGCATTCGACGAGAGCTGAGTGGGAAGATCGCACTATCTCTGGATGAGGCGTCTCGATTCGATTGTTCACAACGCGAGGAGGCCCTCACTGGCGAGGCACATTCATCCGGGGAAAGACCTTTAGGAACTTCTCTCGCAGCTCCGGCTCGAGGCTTTCGAGCCTGATTCCCTGCAGTTGTGCTATCGGTCGCGCCTGCAGGCCAGGTTGAGCCGAGATGCGGCCCTGGATCATCTTTGGAGATGCATCCGCAAAGCGGTATACCGTGACCGAGAGACGCGGCACTGCTGCGTCGGGGACTTCGGCTCGCGGGAGCCGTACGTTGAAGTCGAAGGTGGAGTGCTGGGTGATGTGGTGCTCGTTCGATCCCGGTCGAGGATACGATCGGCTGA
>DASTSJ010000159.1:0-2482 GCA_035760765.1 Edaphobacter sp.
TGCAGCGTGAACTCGCGGATCTTCGCGTTCATCTTCTCGTTGCGCGAGTCCAGCTCCACCCGCAGCCCCGCTGCCTCGAGCTTCGCCTTCACCGCCGCTGCATACTCCAGATGCTTCTCCGAGATCGGCACAATCCCAATCTGCACCGGAGCCAGCCACATCGGGAACGCTCCGGCATAATGCTCGATCAGCACACCGAAGAATCGCTCGACGCTTCCGAACAGCGCGCGATGCACCATCACCGGCCTGTGCTTCTCGCCGTCCTCGCCGGTGTACTCCAGCTCAAAGCGCTGCGGTAGGTTGAAGTCGAACTGCACCGTCGACAACTGCCAGAGGCGTCCCAGAACATCGACCAGCTTGATATCGATCTTCGGTCCGTAGAACGCCGCCTCGCCCGGAATCTCGCGATACGGAATCCCCTTCGCGTCCAGAACCTTCTTGAGCGAAGAGACCGCTGTCTCCCAGTGCTCGGCTGAACCGACATAGCTCTTCTGGTCCTTCGGGTCCCAGGTCGAAAGCTCCACCTTGAACTCCGCAAACCCGAACGCCTTCAAAACCTCGTCGGCAAACTCTACGCACGCCGCAATCTCGCTCTCAATCTGCTCCGGTGTGCAGAAGATATGCGCATCGTCCTGCGTAAACCCGCGCACGCGCAGCAGCCCATGCATCGTGCCGCTTCGCTCGTACCGATACACATTGCCCAGCTCCGCATACCTCTGCGGCAGGTCTCGATAGCTCTTCGGCGAGTTCTTGTAGATCAGGATGTGGCCGGGGCAGTTCATCGGCTTCAGCCGGTACTCCGCGTCGTCCAGCTCCATCGGCGGATACATGTTCTGCGAGTAGAAGCCCTCATGCCCCGAGATCTTCCACAACTCGCGCCGCATAATATGCGGCGTGAAGACCATCTCGTAACCGCGACGGATACATTCATCGCGCATCCAGTCTTCCATCGTCTTGCGGATCAGTCCGCCCTTCGGATGCCAGAAGATCAGTCCCGCACCCGCGACCTCCTGGATCGAGAACAGATCGAGCTGCTTGCCCAGCACACGATGATCGCGCGCCTTGATCTCCTCCAGCCGCTTGAAGTGCGCCTCCATGTCCTTGCCGTTGAAGAACGCCGTGCCATACACGCGCTGCAGCTGCTGGTTCTTCTCATCGCCCAGCCAGTACGCCCCGGCAACAGAAGTCACCTTGAAGGCCTTCACGCGACCCGTCGAAGGCACATGCGGCCCACGGCAGAAGTCCGTAAAGTCGCCGTTCTTGTACAGCGAGATCTCTTCGCCCGGCTTGGTGAACTTCTCGATAAAGTGCACCTTCATGAAGTCGCCGTGCTGCCTGTACTCCTCCAGGCCCTTCTCGCGCGGCTCATGCTCGCGCACGAACTTCTCGTCACGCGCTACAACTTCGGCCATCTTCGCCTCGATCGCCGCCAGATCTGCCTCCGTAAAAGGAGTCTCGCGGTACACGTCGTAGAAGAAGCCCGAGTCCGTCGCCGGCCCGTGACCAAGCTTCGTCTCCGGAAACAGCTCCAGGATCGCCGTCGCCATCACGTGCGCCGCCGAGTGCCGCACAACCTTGAGCGAAGCCTCATCATTTTCCTTCAGCAGCTCAAGTGCGATATCCTCAGTAAGCGGGGCTGTCAGGTCGACAAGCCGCTCTCCCGCTTCGGAGCCTCCGTACATGGCCGCCTCCGAGCTCTCCTCTTCGCCCGTCGTCGCAGCCGTCGTCACCGTAGTCAGCGGACGAATCCGCGCTACCACCACCGCCGCGGCCAACCGTGGCGATATGCTCATCGCAATCTCATACGGTGTCGTCCCCCGCGCAACCTCGCGCACGGAACCATCAGGAAGCTGGACCTTAATACTCTGTTCACTCATAAGCGTTATCTGTTTCTAAGCATATTTGCTTTGGTTCCGTTGCACCAACTTCTCCCCGGTTCAGCGCATCCCATATCAGCAGAGACAGACCGGCACGACGTCAGAGATCGGCCCTGATTACAACCAGAACGCCTGAACCTGCGGAGACACGGACTTAACTCCCCCTCGCCGCGACGTGCAACTCGACCCATTCAAAGAACACAAGGAAATCACTATGCAGGCACTTTGCAAACTCACCGACGAGACTCCCGACATCCTCTGCCCAGTCTGTGGCAAAGGCTTCCGCCTTTATTGGGAGCGCACCTCGCACATCCACCAGCAGGCAGCCCTCCCCGAGATCCACCAGGCGCTCCGCGATCACCACAAGGAGAACCCCTTCGCTCAGCACCCCCAGGCCGCCTTCAACGTGCCCAGCTGGTCCGGCCTCCCGCAGTTCTCCGCTGCAGCCCTGCTCGGCGGCGCCGCGTAAACCCACCTGTCAGAGCAATGAAGCAAATAGTGTCATCCTGAGCAAAGGCGAAGCCGCAGTCGAAGGATCCGCGGTTTCCCCTTGCGACCCAAACATGGGCCCAGCATCCGGGTGCCCACCTTCGCGAAGCTAAGGT
>DASTSJ010000160.1:0-4692 GCA_035760765.1 Edaphobacter sp.
GAACTCCCGGCGCAGCAGCCTCGTCGTAAGTCCGCGCGTCCACTCATTCAGATCTCCAAGCACAAGCCTCGGATGGCTGCTTTGCTCGTGCGTAAGGATCCCTCCATCGAACAGCCGTTTCCCCTGGTGCCGCCGCTCCAGAAAGCTGGTCCCCAAGTGAACGTTGAAGATGCGAAGAAGCCGGTTCTCTGCAAGCACGATGTCGGTCTGCAGCACACCGCGCTCCTCGCGCCGTTGATGCGTCAGGTCATGATTGCGCCAGTCCGTCAGCGACAGGCGGGTGAGCGTCATGTTTCCGTAGGTTCCGCCGTGGAGAGAACGGTTTCCTCCGAATGCCCAGGTGTACTCCGGCAATCCGCTCGCAATCCTCTCGGCCTGGTTGAACTGCGGAAGCCCCTCGGGAGCGTGCACCACCTCCTGCAGGCAGACCACATCCGCATCCAACTGCTGAATTACCTCCACGATGCGTTCCGGCGAGGTCTTCTGATCGAGCCCGCGGCACTTGTGGATGTTATAGGTTGCGACTTTGAGTTGGGACTTCTCCATGTTTATTGCTGGCGCTCAAAGATCCAGCCCAGTACCTCTGTGATGCGCTCGTGAATCGGCCGGCTCTTCCACGCTTCAAGCGTTACCTTCGTCGACTGCTGCAGATCCTTCTCGAAGTCACATTTCAGACGCGCCGCCAGCTTGGGGTCGCACACGGCGAGATTGACTTCGTCATTGATCCCGAAAGAACGGTTATCGAAGTTAGTCGAGCCGACGACGCTCCAAAGGTGATCGACGCGCAGGATCTTGGCGTGCATCATCGCAGGCTCGTACTCATAAATAGATGCGCCAGCCTTGAGCAACGGACCATAGCCTCCGCGGCTGGTGCTGCGGGTGAGAAAGTGATCGCTGCGCTTGCCCGGAACAAGGATGCGGACCTGCACGCCACGCTCGACAGCGTGGCATAGTTCATTCATCAGGCCTCGGTCCGGCAGAAAATAGGGGGTCGTGATGGAGATGTTATGGCGCGCCGAGGCAAGCAGCAGTTGAAACAGAACGCGCGCGCGTGTTGAGCCTCCGCTCGATGGGGTGCTGTTGATGACCAGCGCCGAGGTCTTCTCCGGGCAGGAAAGCTCCGGAAAGTAGGCGCTTCCCGTCAGCAGCTCGCCTTTGGCTTCCAGCCAATTCTCGGTAAACGTGGCCTGCAGGTTGGCGACCGGGTCCCCTTCCACACGCACCATGCCGTCCCGCCACGGCGCATGCCCGTGAACACCCGTGTACCAGTGGTCGCCGATTCCGGCGCCTCCGATGAAGCCGACCAGGCCGTCGACAATCAGGAGCTCGCGGTGCGTTCGGTGATCGATCTGGGTAAAACTGTGCCACGAAGGTGTGTTGTACCAGCAGACCTTTCCGCCCGCGTCGAGCAGCGGCTTCAGATACGCCCGTGTCATGCCTGCGCTGCCGAAGGCATCCAGCATCACGTTGACCTGCACTCCAGCCTGCGCTCTTTCCGCCAGAGCCTCAAGGTAGAGCTGTCCGATCTTGCCTCTTTGAAAGATGTAGGCCTCGAGATTGACACTGCGCCTCGCCGCGCGGATTGCAGCCAGCTCCGCCGGGTAAAAGTTCTCCCCGTTGGTCAGCACCTCGAAGCTCCCTGACCGGTTGACGCTCGCGTCTGCCAGCGCCTCCATCAGGCAAAGAAAATCCTCCGACTCATTAGAGGGGAGGGGCTCCGAACCAACGATCTTGTACTCCGGCATGGGCCCAAACAGGCCGGAGAGGATGAACAGCGACAGCAGCAGAAGCGCCACACCGCCAAGTACAACCAGACCCGTGGGAAGAGTTACAGTCGCCAACAGCACCGGCACAGTCGCCATTCACCTTTCAAAATCAACTGGCTGCTTCGCACAGCCCTTTTTTAGATGCTTCGAGCGCGCACGGGTTCGCGGCGCAGAAGCCAAAGGATTATAAGGCGACTGGCAGGTCTTGCACATCGCGCAGCTACACCTGCTGCTCCTCGAGCGCCATCGCAAGCTCTTCCCACTCTGCGGTCAAGACGGCTTTGTCATTTCGTAGACGATCAAGTTCAGCGGCGTCCTTCTGCGACTGCTCGGCAGAGACGAAGTTCCCCAGGCGCTCCTCGGCGGCTGCAATCTCCCCTTCCAGCCGCGGAATCTCCTCCTCCGCAAACTTCAGCCGATCTTCCATCTGTTTCAGCTTGATGGGATTCAGCTTCTTCACCGGTGCAGCGGCAGGGGTTGCGGCGGGCTGCGCGGGTATGACTGGCTCCGGAACCGGTGCTGGTGTCTTCAGGTCAGCAGCGAGAGAGGCTTTTACCTTCTCCGGACCGCCCTGCTTCCGCCACAGGTAGTCCTCGTAATTGCCCGTATAGATGTGGACGCGGCGGTCCTCCACCTCGAAGACACGCGTCGCGAGGCCATCGATGAAGTAGCGGTCGTGCGAGACGAATAGCACCGTCCCGGTAAAGTTGCGGATTGCGTCCAGTAGAACGTCCTTCGCTCGCAGATCAAGATGGTTGGTCGGCTCGTCCAGCAGAAGCATGTTTGAGGGCGAGACCAACATCTTCGCCATGGCGTAGCGATTGCGCTCCCCACCCGAGAGCACGCCCAGCTTCTTGAAGACGTCGTCGCCCGAGAACATGAAGCACCCGAGCAGACTGCGAAGTTCGACGACCGGAATCTTAGGAGAACTTCCAGCGATATCCTCCAGCATCTCGGCGTTCGGATCGAGCACCTTGTACTGGTCCTGCGCGAAAAAGTCGACCAGCGCGTTGTGACCATACCGGATGGTGCCGCTGGTGGGCGCCTCCTGCTCGCTCAGCATGCGGATCAGCGTCGATTTGCCTGCGCCATTCGCGCCGACAAGCGCAATCCGGTCTCCGCGCTCGATGGTGAAGCTGACGTTGTCGAGAATTGTCTTTTGACCACCGTCGGGCGTCGGATAAATCTTCGTCAGATTCTCAACTTCGATCACCGTACGTCCCGAAGCGGGAGGCTGCGGGATCGTAAAGTGGATCGTCGCCTCCTCCTCCGGGACCTCGATGCGCTCGATCTTCTCCAGCTCCTTGATGCGCGACTGGACCTGTTTGGCCTTGGTCGCCTGGTACCGGAAGCGATTAATGAACGCCTCCAGCGCCTCAATGCGATCGCGCTGGTTCTTGTACGCGGCCATCAGGGTCGCACGGCGCTCCTCTTTCTGCGTCACGTACTTCTCGTAGTTGCCGTGGTAGACGTGCATCCGCTTGTTCCACAGCTCGACGATCTTGTTCACCGTCACGTCCAGAAAGTAGCGGTCGTGCGAGATCAGGATGAAGGCGTTCGGATAATCGTGCAGGTAGTTTTCAAGCCAGTTGCGGCTCTCAAGATCGAGATGGTTCGTCGGCTCGTCCAGCAGCAGCAGCGAAGGCTTCTGGAGAAGAAGCTTGGCGAGCGCAATGCGCATCTGCCAGCCGCCAGAGAACTCCTCGGTCTTCCGCTGCCAGTCTTCCCTCGTAAAGCCAAGTCCGCCCAGCACCGCACCCACCTGTGCGTCGAGCGTGTAGATGTCATGCACATGAAGCTGATCGGCGATCTCGGAGTAGCGATCCGCCGCAGCCTGGTACTCCTTGGACTTCGGGTCTTTCTCGCTCATGACAGTCATCAGCTCAAGCGATTCCGCCTCGAGAGCGTGCAGATGCTCGAAGACCGAGAGGCACTCCTCGAAGACCGTCTTGCCGCGCATAGCGAGGCCGTCCTGGGGAAGATAGCCGATCGTCGTCCCCTTGACGCGCGTGATCTGGCCATAGTCGAGGGATTCGACTCCGGCGATGACCTTCAGCAGGGTCGATTTGCCCGTGCCGTTGCCGCCCACCAGCGCCGTGCGCTCGTTGGGGGTAATCAGCCAGTTGATGTCTTCGTAGAGGAGCTTTTGGCCGAATCGCTTACCGGCCCCGATCAGTTGCAGCATGTACCCTTATTTTCTCATCTGCCGTGCGCGAAACTCTCCGATGCGGGCTCCCCGCGGCAGCGTCCAAAGAGAGACAACCGCAGAGCCCCTCTGCTACTGTCAACAGTGAGAGCTTGATGTCAGGTCAGTCCCAACTGTTTCCGGACCGCGAACCCAGCGTGCTGCCCCCACCTTCCGGCGATTCTGCTGAACCCAGACGTGCCGCGGCCCCTGTGTGGCTTCAGCGACTGTCCCTCTTCGTCCTGGTTCTTTTCTGCGTTTACCTGGGCATCCTGGTGATGCTGCTGCCATGGTGGACCAGGGTATGGGATCAAAACCTTTACATTCAGTCACATCCCGCGCTCTCCTCCGTCCTGCATAACGGAGCCGTGCGTGGAATCATCTCCGGGCTTGGGTTGCTGGATATATGGATCGGCATCTCTGAAGCCGTACACTACCGCGACTATCGCGGCTGACACACTGCCGACCAGGCAGCGAGGATCCTGATGGCACTCGACGAGAAGAATCAGCAGGCAGCGGCGGCGGTCGCCCCCGAAACTCCTGAACCGCTGGACATTGCACCGCTGGCCTACGAGAACCCCGACTTCCTCAACTCGCCCGATGCCCGCATCCTGCGCATCATGGCCGAGTACCAGGAGCCGCTCAGCCGCTTTCGTCGCGAGCGCATTCAGGACACCATCGTCTTCTTCGGCTCAGCTCGCTTCCGCGCCCTCGACGTAGCCGCGGCCAACTTCGAGCTGC
>DASTSJ010000161.1:0-8595 GCA_035760765.1 Edaphobacter sp.
TTTGGGCGAGTTTTCCGGAATAACGCGGTGATGAGCTCGATGGGAGTTCCGCAGATTACGGCGATCATGGGGATGTGCGTTGCGGGTGGAGCGTATCTGCCGGTGATGACGGACACGGTGCTGATGACCGAAGGATCAGGGCTGTTTCTTGCCGGACCCTCGCTGGTGCAGGCCGCGATCGGCCAGAAGAGCGACCCGGAGGAACTGGGTGGCGCGTCGATGCACGCGGAGATCTCGGGCACCGTGGACTTCAAGGAGCCGAATGATCATCTTTGTATCGCGCGGTTGCGCTCGTTGGCGGGGATGCTGGGGCAGCGGCAGCATCGAGACGGTCGCGCTTCGCGCGATGCCCACCTTAGCGCGATGAAGCCGCGCGAAGATGGGGCACCCCAAGTTGTGGAGGGCTATAGCGAGGTGTTTTCTCGGGTTCCATTCGATGCGGTGGCGGATGCTCCCCGGTTTGCGGTGGAAGAGCTTTACGGATTGATGGATCCTGATCCGGCGAAGGCGGCGACGAATGTGTACGACATGCGAGAGGTGATTGCTCGCATCGTCGATCGGTCGCACTTCGATGAGTACAAGGCTGACTTTGGTCGCACGGTGTTGTGCGGGTATGCGAGGATCGGCGGGCGTGCGGTTGGGATCGTCGCGAACCAGAAGATGCATCAGCAGCAGACGGTAGCGATGGGGCCACAGGCGGGTTCCAAGCGCACGGAGTTCGGCGGCGTGATCTACACCGAGAGTGCGCAGAAGGCGGCGCGCTTCATCATGGACTGCAACCAGAACCTTGTGCCGCTGATCTTTCTGCACGACGTCAACGGCTTTATGGTCGGCAAGGATGCCGAGTGGAGCGGAATCATCCGCGCCGGGGCGAAGATGGTCTCGGCGGTTTCGACCAGTGTTGTGCCGAAGATCACGGTCATCATTGGGGGCAGCTTTGGCGCAGGCCACTATGCGATGTGCGGCAAGGCGTACGATCCACGCTTCATCTTCGCCTGGCCGACGGCGCGGTACGCAGTGATGAGCGGGGCTTCGGCTGCTAATACGCTTGTCGAGGTGCGAGTGAAGCAGATGGAGCGCGGCGGCAAGCATCTCTCCGAGGCTGAGAAGAAGGCGATCTTCGAGGAGATCAAGGCGACCTACGACGCACAGGCCGATCCCAGATATGGTGCGGCGAGAATGTGGGTGGATGCGATCATTGATCCAGCGAAGACGCGCGAGGTGCTGATGACAGCGCTGGAGGCTTGTGCGCTGAATCCGGAGGTGGGGAGGTTTAATCCGGGGGTGCTGCAGACGTGAATGCTCAAATAAAAGATCGAGCGGATTTCGAGTCTCGATATCGGGAGATGCTGGACAGCGAAATTCTAAGGCTCGCAGCCGAAGGTGGTTTGGTTCCTCAGGCTGAGGATGCTTTACGGGCAGAGCTCAGCAGGCGCAGTATCTCTGTCAAGGAAGTACATGAGGAAAGCCGTAGATTGAAACAATCGGAGCTTCAGATTCGTGTGGGCAGCAATCCTTACTATCGCGGAACTGGTCTGAGATTCAGGGGATATAAGAGACTAGGGAAAGGTGCGGCTGTAGCAACTCGCTGGATTGAGTTTGCGTATCTCCCACTTATCCCTATTGGGTCGTACAGGGTTGTTCATCCTGCGAACGAAGGCCGAGCGGTACAGGTTATAGATAAGGAAAGGCTTCAATGGGACCAAGTTCGAAATGGGTGGACGCGAGCGGTACTTGTGCTGTCAGGTTATCTGGCATTGATGCTGACATTCGTGCTGTGGGAGAAGTACAAAAACTAGAAAGACTCAAATGATAAAAGTCATTGAATGCCCGCGTGACGCATGGCAGGGGCTACCCTTGCATATTCCTGCGGAAGTAAAGGCGGACTACCTGCGTCTGTTAATTGCTGCGGGTTTTCGACACATCGACGCAGTTAGTTTCGTCTCGGCGGCCGCGGTGCCGCAGATGAACGACTGCGAAAAGGTGCTCGACTATCTGGATCCTCCGGACGACGTCGAGATCATCGGGATCGTCGTCAACGCGAAGGGTGCGGAGCGTGCCATCAAGACAGATGCTGTGCAGACGCTCGGCTTTCCTTACTCCATCTCGCCGGAGTTCCTGAAGCGCAATCAAAATCAGACCCCGGAGGAGTCGCTCGAGGCCCTGGAGCAGGTCGGCACGCTGGCGTACAAGGCGGGGCTGGACGTGGCGGCGTATATCTCGATGGCCTTCGGGAATCCTTATGGGGATCCGTGGTCGATCGATGAGGTGGTGGATGCCTGTGATTTGCTGGTCGACTCGGGTGTGACGCAGATCTCCCTGGCAGATACGGTTGGTATTGCGACACCGAAGCTGATCGCCGACGTCGTAAGCGATGTGATGGTGGTTCATGACGAGATTGAGATCGGGGTCCACCTGCATGGCCGATATGAGAATGCCCGTGAGCTGATACGTGCGGCCTACGGCGCGGGATGCAGACGCTTCGACGCTGCGATCGGCGGACTGGGTGGGTGTCCGTTTGCGCAGGATGTTCTGTTGGGCAACCTTCCGACCGAGATGGTGTTGGAAGAGTTGCGCGTGCTGGGCGCAGAGCTGCCGCAGCTTGGTCCGCTCGAAGGTCTGCAGTCAGCGAGTGCGGAGATTGCGCGCAAGTTTGGCGCGAAGGTGCAATAATTCGCTCCGCAACAATTCATGGGGCTAAAGGGCGGCAATGAGCTATCAATCGATCCTGGTAAGTGAACACGACGGCGTAAAGACCATCATGCTGAACCGGCCGGCGCGCCGTAATGCGCTGACGCCGGAGATGCTGGACGAACTGATTGTGGCATTTGAAAAGGCTGCTGCCGGAAGTTGTCGCGTGGTGATGCTGACCGGGGCGGGCGACGCCTTCTGTGCAGGGCTCGATCTCGTTCATCTGCAGGGTATTGTCACGGAATCTCCTGCTGAACACATTGCAGAGGCAGAACGGGTAGCGCGCCTCTTTCGGACGCTTTACGAATTACCGAAACCTACGATTGCGGTCGTGCACGGACCGGCGATCGCGGGCGGAACGGGACTGGCCACCATCTGCGACTTCACCCTGGCTGCTCCAGGAGTCAAGTTTGGCTTCACCGAAGTGAAGATCGGCTTTGTACCTGCGCTTGTTTCGGCCTATCTGGCCCTGCAGGTTGGGGAAAAGCAGGCTCGGGATCTGCTGTTGAGTGGCCGGTTTTTCTCGTCCGAGGAGGCCTATCGGATGGGGCTTGTGACTGACGTCTTCCACCATGAGGAACTTGCCGAGCGGGCCAGCATGCTGGCGGATCGCCTGAAGATCAATAGCCCGCAGGCGATGGCCGCCACCAAGCGGTTGATGGCAAAGCAGAACCAGGCCTGGCTCGATACTGCCGTTGCCTACGCCATGACTGCAAATGCAGAGGCCCGAACCATGCAGGACTTCGAGGAAGGTGTCTCTGCGTTTCTGGAGAAGCGGCGGCCGGTGTGGGGGAAATAGCTGGGATTGTTGCTCCGATAGACTGGAAGGATGAGTACAGAAGCAGAGAAGAAGCCGGTCGTTAGTCAGTCGCGCGTGCGTGTGCGCTACGCCGAGACCGACCAGATGGGTGTGGTCTATCACGCGAATTACCTGGTGTGGTTTGAGATTGGGCGGGTCGATTTTATCCGCAGCCTTGGCATGGACTACCGGACGATGGAGCAGGAAGACGGGCTTGCGATTGCGGTGGTGGATGTTTCGGCACGTTACAAGCTGCCTGCGCGATACGACGATGAGCTGCGGATTGAGACGCGCCTGAACGCAGCGCGTGGCGCCGTCATCAAGTTCGGTTACCAGGTGAAGCGCGACGCAGATGATGCGCTGCTGTGCGAAGGCGAGACCGTGCACGTGGTGGTTGACGGAGAGATGAAAAAGCGTACCCTGCCTGAGAAATATGCGAACCGTTTCGCGAAGGTGCTTCATCTGAAGGGATGAACTTCAACGACATCTGCTGCCTGAGAGGCAGCACAAGGTGAGGAACAGACGATGAGCACAGGCAAGAAGGTAGCGCTGATCTCCGGCGCGAACAAAGGGATTGGTTTTGAAACGGCACGTCAGCTTGGCAAGCAGGGAATCACAGTGCTGCTCGGTGCTCGTGATCTCGCCAAAGGCGAAGCTGCCGCAGAACAGCTGAAGAAGGAAGGCATCGATGTCCGCGCCGTGAAGTTTGACGTAGTCAATGCGGCGGACATCAAGGCAGCGGCGGAACTGGTGGCGAAGGAGTTCGGCAAGCTGGACATCCTGATTAACAATGCAGGCGTGATGTTCGAACCTATCGGCGGCAACAACAGCTCGACCGTGTCGGAACAGGTGCTCCGCGACACGTTTGAGACGAACTTCTTTTCGGCGGTAGCGGTCACGAACGCCTTTCTTCCGCTGCTGAAGAAGAGCGATGCAGGCCGGATCGTGAACGTATCAAGCATTCTGGGCTCATTGTCCCTGCACGCTACCGAGGGGTCGCCGATCTATGAAGCGAAGGCGCTCGCGTATGACTCCTCGAAGGCGGCGTTGAACTCGTACACCGTACACCTTGCTCATGAACTCAAAGGAACGGGGATCAAGGTGAACTCCGCTCACCCGGGCTGGGTGAAGACCGACCTAGGCACGGATGCTGCTCCTATGAACGTTGTCGATGGCGCGAAGACCGAGGTTGAGCTGGCAACTCTGGGACCGGATGGTCCAACGGGTGGCTTCTTCCACATGGGAGAGACGATTACCTGGTAAGCAGCCCTCGGGGTTTTACGTGCTCCCGAATGAACTGGATGGTTGTTTCAAGCGGCGTCCCGGGGCCAAAGATGGCCGCGACGCCGCTTTCCTTCATGCGCGGGTAGTCTTCTTCGGGAATCGTGCCGCCCAGCACCAGCAGAATGTCTTCGGCATGGTTTGCGCGCAGCAGTTCTGCTACTCGAGGCACGATGGCGTTGTGAGCGCCCGATAGGATGGAGAGGCCGATGCAGTCCACATCCTCCTGGATGGCAGCAGAGACAATCTTTTCCGGCGTCTGGCGCAGGCCGGTGTAGATCACCTCCATGCCGGCATCACGCAGAGCGCGTGCGATGACCTTGGCTCCGCGGTCGTGACCGTCGAGGCCGGGCTTGGCAACAAGGACGCGAATGGGCGCGTTCGTCATGCGATGGAAGTATACGTCCTGCGAGGTTTACAGGCGACTTCAGCGAGGCCGCGCTGCCGGTTTGGTGGCGGAGGAAGCTCCTGCGGGAGTGAACGGAATCCTGCGGTCGGAGTCGGCGAGTTCAGCCACCGAAAGGTAAACCAGGCGCGCGATCTTCGTCAGCTTGGGATAGTTGATGCGATCCCAGGTGTCGTTCTCGGTGTGATAGTCCGGGTGCAGGCCCGTCTGGAACTCGACTTGTGGAATGTGCAGGGTGGCGAACCAGAAGTGATCGCTGCGTGACCAGAGCGAGTCTGGATCGACTCTATCCATCTTGTAGTCGAGCTTCAAGCCTTCATATTGATTCTCCTTATCGATCACGCGACGCAATGCAGGGTTGTAGCGTGTGCCCAGTACATTGACCATATTTACGTTGTGGTCGGCAGGAGCAGGCCAGTTGGCATCATCTTCATTCCGGCCGATCATGTCGAGATTCAGCGTTGCGACAGTCTGGTTCAATGGCACAACCGGGTGGGTGACGTAGAAGTACGATCCCAGGAAGATGCGCTCTTCAGCATCGTAGGCAAGGAAGAGCACGCTGCGCCTGGGACGGACCTTCGACCGGGTCATGGCGCGGGCGACGGAGAGGAGGCCCGCTACACCCGACGCGTTGTCGTCGGCGCCGTAGTAGATGTGGCCGTTGGCCTCGCCCATATGGTCATGGTGTGCAGTGAGGATGATCGTCTGCGCCGTCAGCTTTGGGTCTGTCCCTTGAAGCAGCGCCACGACGTTGCGTCCATCCCGGCTGGCGATATCTGTGTAGGACTTCCTGAGGCAGGTTGAGCTTTGTTTGACCTCAAAGGACTGTGGCTGGAGCGAGTGGTCAATGGCCGCTTGAAGCTCGTCGGCGTGTTTGCCAGTGGGTGCCAGAAGCTGGTCGGCTACGTCTCGCTTGATGAGGAAGACGGGAATGTCCCACATCTCGCCCGCGAGAGCGTAGGAGGGTTGTCCTTCGGGACGGGGAGCTGTGGGAGGAATCGGCTTCACGTCTCGAGGTACGCGATCCTGCACGATCAAAATGGCTGCGGCGCCGCGCTTCCGCAGCTCTTCGATCTTGTGCCAGTTGAAGGCGTGATAGCTGTCCAGGGTTCCCATCAACTTCGAATTGGCATCGTTGGCCTGGGGCTCACGCAGAAAGACGAGAGCGACCTTTCCTTTCACATCGATCCCCGAGAAGTCGTCGTAATGGAACTCGGGTGCGCTGATTCCGTATCCGGCAAATACGACCTCACCGCAGGCCGAGGTGTTGCGGATGCTTTGCCGGGCCATCGTGAAGTCCTGCCCGAAGGTGTAGGTGCGCTTTTCGCCGTTGACGGTGGCATCGAGCGTTGTCTGCTCTGGGTCGGGTCTTCCGGTAAGGATCTCCATCTTCTGGAAGAAGGTTCCGTTGTCGCCCATCGGCTTTAATCCGAGGCGCAGAAACTCCGATGCGATGTAGTCGGTGGCGATGTGGTCCTGCAGGGTTCCTGAATCGCGACCGGCCATGTCCCTTGAGGCCAGGAAGTAGATGTCACCTTTGAGGTCGTCTGTCCGAATGAGGTCAGCGCCTTGCTGGAGTGTACTGGAGGAGTTCTGGGCGAAGAGCGGGACCGTCAGCAGAGAGATGCAAAGGACCTTGTGCAGGAGCATGCGTCCTTTGTAGCACGTCATTCCCGGAATTCTGCGCTAAGAATGGCGTGTCGTCTGCCAGGCCTTCGCATACTTCCAACTGGTGTAGGTCGAATGATAGAGATGAAGCAGAAAGCCTTCGCGCCCATCGAGAAAACCCAGCCGAAAGATGAAGTTCCAGATGAACGTGAAGGTGGGGATGATGAAGATGTTGTAGTAGAAGCTCCACCACGACCGGCTGGTTTTGCCCTTGCTGACGACGATCTGCGCTCCCAATGTGCTGTAGCGATCCATGTGATCGATGTAGCTTTCAATTGTGGGATAGGCGTGATGGATCAGATCGTGCTGCAGCGTATCGAGGACTCCGTCAAAGGCGATGGTCTCGTGGACGGGTCTTTCTGTGAAACGCGCAGGTGGTGCGAAGTTTGCGGAGTGACGCCGGAAGAGTCGAAGCTTGGGATCGGGGTAATAGCCGCCGTGACGCATCCATGAACCGAGGAAGAGATTCCTGCGGCGGATCATGTAGGCGTCAGCGGTGGGGCGGTTATTGAGCAGGATACGAATCTCGCGCTGCAGTTCGATAGTCAGTTCCTCGTCGGCATCCAGCGAGAGAATCCAGGTTCCTGTGCATTTTTCGATGGCGGAGTTCTTTTGGCGGGCAAAGCCCTTCCATGGCTCCTGAAAAACTTCGGCGTCAAAATCGCGAGCAATCTCGACCGTGCGATCGGTCGAGCCGGAGTCGATTACGATGATCTCGTCTGCGAACTGAACGCTGGCGAGAGTGCGCGCCAGATTCTCCTCTTCGTTCAAGGTGATGATCGCCACGGAGAGACTCTGCCGCTGCGAGGGTTCACCCGCGGGCCCAGACGCGGTCCCGTGGTCGCGAGGATCCTCGGACGAGATCTTGAGCGGAATTTCAGAATTCGTTGGCAAGCTACAGGGATTGTGCCACATTCTGCAGCATTGTCCAGTGCCAGAACTACGTATTTTGGAGGACTAAAGGCGATGTGCCCTGATCAGCAAAGTATGACAGAGTTGTCCGCGAGGTGCTCCCGCAGCAGCCGCTGGGTCAGGGTCTTCAGATCCTCGCCGGTCTTGGGAAGCGTAAAAGCACCCTTGTCTTCTGACCACTCCAACTTGAAGCTGGTCGTGAGGGCCGAGATCCAGATCTGGCGCACCGGGGTATTGGGTGTAAAGACGAACTTGCTGCCGTCTTTTTCAAAGACGACGTTGAGGACACCGTTCTTTTCCTCGGTCTCGAAGGGAATCTCGTCAGCGTCATTCTCTTCTTCGGCGCGGATGAGTGCCTGTTTCAGAGATTCAAGTGCTTGGTCAGATTCGCGGCGGAAGGTCGCTTCGTCGAGCATGAGACTAGTGTAGCGGGAGACCTGTCGATCTGCGAACAGCGAAGCTTGTGGGTTAGACTGTCAGCAGACGATAAGCCGGAACAGAGAGATTCCGGTGGCCCAGATAAAGACAAATCAATACGGATAACGGGATAGAAGGAGCTGTTTTGCACAGAGTTCTATTGCCGTTGCTGCTGCTGTTTGCTGCCCCCGCTGTTGAAGCCGAGGAGCCGGACGATCTTGTGAGCCGCTTCGCGTCCCGTTGGGAGGCGCGCGCGACCAGCACACAAGCGAAGCAGCCCAAGTGGGCTGTACCGATGTTCTCTCCATTTCCAACGCTCGCACAGGTCTTTCGCAGCGACTTTACGAGCCAGCGCACCTCTGCAGGTCAGACGGACTGGCATTTTGGCAGCGGCAAGGGTTTCAACCTGATCCCGTTCGCA
>DASTSJ010000162.1:0-2000 GCA_035760765.1 Edaphobacter sp.
GTTCTTTCGGACGTTGCCTGGTCCCCACGAAGTCTTCCAGAGTCTGAGAGATTCCCCAGACCGATGCGCCGCGTTTGCGAGCGGTCCGGAACAATTGCACGACGCAATCGGCAAGGACTGGAGACTCGAGCAATGCCCAGCACTCGTCCAGCACTGTGATGGACGGTTGACCAGACTTGCCGGAGGCCCGGTCGGACATGGCCTGCGCAATCAGCATGCTCATGGCTGTTTCCAAACGCGGATCGGAACTGAGGCCTTCGATGTTGAAGAAGAGCCAGTTGGCGTCGGTGCGGATCGTTGTGTGTCGATCAAAGAGTTTGGAGTAAACGCCTTTCTCGCCGGTCCACTGCCGTAGCGCAACACCTGCGAGCTGGGCTAGCTGCCGGATATGATCGATCCGCTCTTCGTCTGTCCACGTGGACAACTCGTTCTTAAGATCGGTGTACGTTGGAGTCTTGTTGCCGGATCGCACCGAAGCTCGTTTGTAGACCTTGGCGATTGCCTCGGACAGAATGTTGTCGAGCAGCGAGGTGTCCGTCTGCCCAAGATCGCCGATCATGTGGCGAGTCAGGTTCTTAAGGAAGGCGATCTTGTCCTTGGTAGGCTGGCTTTCTCCAGGAGGCAGATCCCATGGGTTCAACGTCTCCGAGCCTTCGAGATCCACCTCAATTACCCGTCCGCCCATCAGTTCGACCAATGGTCGGTAGGAGTCGCCACGCTCGACGATCGAGATCAAAGGATTGGCGCGCGCCATCATCAGCAGGAACATCTGTGCCATGAAGGTCTTCCCGCCGCCGGACTTCGCCAGGAACAGCATGTTGGCGTCACCGATCGATGGATCGTATGGTGAGAACGGGATCAACTGCCGATACGGTGTCTCCAGGAGCATCAACGGAGATTGCGGCGTCCCGCGCCACGGCATCTCGATTGGCAGCAGGTCCGCGCCGTGAAGTGTGAGACAGCTTAGATCGCGCTTATTCTCCCGGCACATGCCGGGAAGGCTCCCGATGAAGAGGCGACGTTGCGCCAGCGATTCTGGAATCGCGCGAGCTCCATTCATCCTGGTGACTGCGTGAACCACACGCTGCCTTCGATCGTTGAGCAGCCGTCGTGCGTCTTCCAGATCGGCGCGGCTAACAATCGGACGAGAAGTCCGTACCGCGATGACCATCGAGTAGTTGCACACCTTCAGTGACGACGAAATGACAGCCTGCAGAACTTCCTGCAGCTGGCTCTGGGCAACTTGCGCTTCGACGTTGATCTTGAAGGCGCCGTTCGAATCACGCTGCGCAGCCTGCATCCGCCGGAGCCTTCCTTTGAAGTGCTCGAGAACCTTCGTTTGGTCGGGGATGGTCACCTCCGCGTTGACTGTGATGGGGAAGTCCAGCACCATCAGTTCCCGCAGTATCCCGGGGAACGTTCCGTCCGGGAGATCCTTCACACTCACCAGGGCATACAGCAACCCACCGATCTGGATGTAGTTCTCCTGTTCGTCCTCGATACTGGTGTTCGTGACTTGGCTGCGGGCGCTGCGATACGCAAGGGCGAACTCAGGACGGCGGAGTGAACTTCGGTCGTCCAAGACAGGATTGAGCGCCCTTTTCGCCTCCAGGAACATCTCCTCGTCGGTGAGCCGTCTCACCTCCATGCCAGTGCCAACGAGCGTTTGCTCCACGCCGGCCAAAAGGCTGGAGAACTCACTTAGGAGGTCTTCGTGATCCTGCCGGGTCCTTTGAATGCACTTCGCCGCGGAGAGGTTGAAGAGGTTCCGCTTTCCTTGTAGGCGCTCGGCCATCTCATGGTGGGTGCTTGGATTCCACACGAAATAGGCGTGCAGAAGGTGGCGCAGATAAAAACCGCGTTCCTCGTTCGAATCCCATCTGGCTATCCGCATCCGGTCCAGTTTCTGAAGGACGCTGTTCTCATTCCGATTCAGCCGGGGATAGATTGAGCGGACCTCACCCAGTCCTTCCGTGATCTCAAACCGCATCTGGAGCCGC
>DASTSJ010000163.1:0-4584 GCA_035760765.1 Edaphobacter sp.
AGACGAGAGAGAAGCGTCGATGCTACCTCACCAGCCATGAGAGAAATGGCCAGCCCTTGGAAGATGGGGTCGGACAGGATCACGGACGAGCCGAGCACAACAGCTCCGGCAGTCAGCAGCATGGGTCGAAAGCGAACCGCACCCGCATCGATCACGGCGTCCCGTAGCGTCAAACCTTGCTTGCGACGGACTTCTATGAAATCCACGAGAATGATCGAATTTCGGACGATAATGCCCGCTCCGGCGATGAAACCGATCATCGATGTTGCCGTAAAGAATGCCCCCATCAACGCGTGACCCGGCAGAATGCCCACCAGCGTGAGCGGTATCGGAGCCATGATGACTAAAGGGGTGAGAAACGATCGGAACCAGCCGACTACCAGGATGTAGATGAGTACAAGGACCACCGCAAAGGCTAGTCCAAGATCCCGGAAGACCTCATACGTGATCTGCCATTCACCATCCCACTTGAGCGAGAAGTGCTGCGTATCCGTCGGTAGCTGGGTGGAATATTGAGCGATCGTCATCCCATCCGGCGCTTTGAGCTTTGCAATCTCATCCTGCATCTTGAGAATGACGTACACGGGGCTCTCGACTGCGCCGGAGACGTCACCGATCACATAGACGACCGGCATAAGATTCTTGTGCTGAATGGGCTGCTCGATGGTGCTAGCTGTGACTGTCCCCAGGCTCCCGAGGGAGACAGGATTACCCGACGAACTGACGAGCTGAATATTGCGAATGTTATCGAGACTGCTCCGAAGAGGCCGCTCCAACTGCAGGTGGATGGTGACCTGTTCGCGGGACCGCGGGTCGTGAAGCAGGCCAATGTCTTTCCCTTCGATGCTGTCGCTCACGTTTGCAGCGACCTGCTGCGTTGACAAGCCGGCCAGGGATGCTCGGCTGGAATCCACCTGCAGGTTGTACTGCTTCTCGGGCGCCGCGACAAACCAGTCCGTATCGACGACTCCATCGGTGCTTTCAAAGACCTTCCTGACCTGCTTGGCGAGCGCAATCTGCTGCTGATAATCAGGGCCGTAGATTTCCGCCACCAGAGTCTGCTGTACAGGAGGTCCGGGAGGCACTTCCGCAACGGCAACTCGCGCATTCGCTGCTCTTGCAATCTGGGTCAGGACAGGACGCAGACGTTTCGCGATGTCGTGGCTCTGTGCCTTCCGATCGTCGCGCGATTTCAGGTTTACCTGAATATCCGCCTGATTCGGTGCACCACGAAGGTAGTAATGGCGGACGAGGCCATTGAAGTTAAAGGGCGCGGCAGTTCCGGAGTAGATCTGATAATCCGTTACATCCGGATCGGCTGCAATCCGTTGGCCCATCTGCTGCGCGACCGATGTCGTCTGTTCCAGTGTGGACCCCTCCGGCATGTTCAGGATGACCTGGAACTCGCTCTTATTGTCGAAGGGCAGCATCTTCACCTTGACTGCCTTCAATGGAAGCAGGGAAATCGCGATCAGAAGCAGCACGACTACGGCGGCGGCAAAGAGCATCGCATTTCGTTTACTGTCCAGCAAGCCGCCCATCAGGCGACGATACATACCAGTCAGCTTGCCTTCTTTTTCCTCATGATGAGTCCCTGCACGCCCACGCAGAAACCGCAGCGCGGCCCAGGGCGTGACCGAAAATGCAACCAGCAGTGAGAACAGCATCGCCGAGGACGCCCCGATGGGGATGGGGCGCATATACGGGCCCATCAGGCCTCGCACAAACGCCATCGGCAGGATGGCAGCAATCACGGCGAACGTGGCGAGGATGGTCGGATTTCCAACTTCGTCCACAGCATCGATGGCAACTTCGCGAAGGCTTCGCGATTTGTTTTCCTCGAGGCGGAAGTGCCGAACAATGTTTTCGACGACCACAATCGCATCGTCCACCAGGATGCCGATCGAGAAGATCAGGGCGAAGAGCGTGATGCGGTTTACGGTATAGCCGTAGAAGTAGAAGAGTGCAATGGTCAGCGCCAGAGTAACGGGAATCGCGACCAGCACGACTCCGCCCTCGCGCCACCCTAATGCAAATGCGACCAGCAAGGTGACCGAAAGTGTCGCGATAAATAGATGAAGCAGCAGTTCATTGGCCTTATCCTTCGCGGTCTCTCCATAGTCTCGTGTGACTGCCACCTTGAGATCAGAAGGAAGTAGCGTCCCCTGAAGCTGCTCGATTCTTTCGTTGATATGCTCCGAAATCGTAGTCGCGTTGGTTCCCGGCCGCTTCGAGATGGCGATCGTAACGGCTGGGACCTGACGAAGGTCCTGTGCTCCCAGGCCAATTCCCGACAGTACGTAGTTGCCCACATCAGAGCCGCCATCCTCGATACGAGCCACATCGCGCAGGTAGACCGGGCGGCCGCCGCTGGTGGAGATCACAGTGCTCTTGAGATCATCGATAGAGTTGAAGAAGCTGCCTACCTGGAGTTGTGCATCTTCTCCGCCCGTCGTGATCGGTGCCGGTGTGCTTTGCGTATTGGTCGCCTGCAGCCGAGCGGCAAGAGTCTCCGGTGTGAGCCCATAGGCCGCCAATCTTGATGAGTCGAACCAGACATTGACCTTGCGTGGCTGCCCGCCGATCACAGCCGTCTGCGCGACGTCATCGACTCGCTTGATCTGTTGATCCAGTTCGTCAGCGATTTGCCGAAGCTGTACAACGCTGTACCGCGGATCGGTAAGCGTCAAGGTCATCATCGGGACGTCATCGATGGAACGCACCTTAAGCACGGGGCGGGACACCCCGGGCGGCAAAGCTTCGACGTGTGCATCGAGTTGCTTATAAGTCTGCACGATCGCATCGTCTTCCTTTGCTCCCACACGAAAACGTACCGTCACCAGGCTCATCCCTGGCTGGCTGGTGGAATAGGTATATTCGACGGCAGCGACGTTGCGCAGCACTCTCTCTAAAGGCGTGCTGACCCGCTCTTCGACCTCCTTTGCAGATGCGCCCGGCATCGCGGTGAAGATGTCGATCATCGGTACTGTAATCTGCGGCTCTTCCTCACGTGGGATGTTCATAAGGCTGAGGCCACCGAGAGCAACGGCCGCGATAATGAACAGCAGGGTCAGCTTCGATTCGATAAAGAAGGCTGCGATGCGGCCCGCGAAGTTGCGTTGTGTCATGGGCGCACCTCGATGAGCCGCCCGGCAAGCGATAAATCACCCTTGCTCAGAATGCGGTCGCCGGGGACGAGGCCAGTGAGCACCTGAACCTTGCCACTGCTTGTCCTTCCAACGGTTACGTAGCGGACTTCGGCATGACGATCTTCTCTCAAGACAAGAACCGCGGTGAGGCCACCCTGTGAGACGAGGGCACTTTGCGGAATAAATATGGCTGGTTCCGCATGCGCTACCGGAAGTGTCACCGTCACGATGGTTCCGGTCTGCCATGACGCAGAGCCCGGCAGAGATGCCTTCACTAAAAAGCTATGCGAGGAGACATCACCTGCCGGAGAAAGCGATGTTACCGTCGCCGTCGTTGGGGACGGATCGCCACCTGCAGACACATCGAGGTGTTGTCCGGGATGGATCGATCCGATGAGCGTATCGGGAACAGTGAATTGCACGTCAGCAGCACCGGAGGACTGTAGATGCAGGATAGGCACGCCAGGTGCAGCCATTGCTCCTGGATCAGCCAGTCTCTGCGTGATCACCCCATCGAAAGGTGCTATCAGTACCGCATCCCCTGCATTGGCGCGCTGCACGGAGAGCGCTTCGCGGGCGACAGCAATCTGTGCGGCTGCAGTCTTCTGCTGCGCCTCGGCGGCAGCACTCTGAGCACGGATCTGATCCAGCTCATGCGGCGTCACAGAGTGGCTTTCCCGCAGCTGCTGATAACGTGCGAGCGTATCGGACGCCAATTTCGCCTGGATATCTGCAGCCGCGCTCTGCCTCTCGGCAGCGGTCAGTCCGGCTTGTGCCTGGCTCACCCCAGCGTTCAGGGCCGGGGCATGAATCCGTACGAGCACCTCGCCACGACGCACACGGTCACCTTCGCGCTTGCTAATCGCCGCGATCGGGCCGCTAATCTGCGGGGCAATGTCTACATCCAGCCGCGGCCGGATGACTCCACTCACCTGCGTGCCAGCATCGAGGTCCTGCGATGCAACCGTAAATACCTGTGCCGATACAGGCTGTTGCTGCGGCTGATGTGCGGGCGTTGATGAGCGACAGCCCGCCAGGATGAGAAGCGATAAAAGTATAGCCGCAGAGGTTTTCATTGGAGCTGTCCTGCCTTCTTGAGGTTGAGGGTTCCATTTGCAAGCTGCAGATCGGTACGCGCTGTCGTGAGCTGATAGTGAATGCGAATCCGTGCGAGATTTGCCGCTGCGAGATCCGACTCTCCATCCAGGACCTCCGAAACAGGTACAAGGCCTGCAGCATAGCGATTGCGCGAGGTGTGCAGAGCCTCCTCGTCGACTCGGATTGCGTCCCCGGCCGTTTGGTAGCGTCGCTCAAGGTCGGCTATCTGGGCCTCAAGCTCACGGATACGGCTGCGGGCTGCAATCTCTGTCTGTGCCTTCTGGGCCGTAATCTTTGCTACTTGAGCGGCGGCTTCCTGCTCCTGTCCTTTCCGTAC
>DASTSJ010000164.1:0-6619 GCA_035760765.1 Edaphobacter sp.
GCCCGAAGAGCGCTCCCAGGAAGCCGCAGATCTTTGATCGCTCCGCCATCGATACGACAGCCGATCCCTGCGTCGACTTCTATCAGTACGCCTGCGGCAACTGGCGAAAGAACAATCCCATTCCAGCCGACAAGACGCGATGGGGTCGCTTCAACGAACTGGCGGAGTACAACAACTATCTGCTTTACAACGATCTGAAGGCTGCAGCCGATGCACCGAAGACACCTCTTCAGAAGAAGTATGGCGACTTCTTTGCCGCCTGCATGAACTCTGATCTCGCCGACAGGCTCGGGGATAAACCCATCCAGCCGATGCTCCAGGCGATCGCCGGCTGGCACGACCGCAAGAAGCTGGCAACGCTCTTCGGCAACATGGAAGACAGGTTTGCGATCGGGTACTTCTTCTCCTTCGGTTCCGATCAGGACCAGAAGGACTCTACGCAGCAGATTGGAGAGCTGGACCAGGCGGGTCTGGGACTTCCGGACCGGGACTACTACCTGAACCAGGATGACCGGTCGAAGAAGATCCGTGCTGAGTACGTGGATCACGTCGCAAAGATGTTCTCGCTCATCGGCGATACCCCGGAGCAAGCGGCGAACGAAGCGAAGAACGTTCTTGCGATCGAGACTGCTCTAGCGGAAGGCTCGATGTCCCGGGTCGACCGCCGCAATCCGAACAACGTGTACCACGTAATGACGATTGCGCAGATCCAGGCGCTCACTCCCGACTTCGACTGGAAGGTTTATCTCGACGCTAAGAAGCAGGGCAATCTCAAGACCCTCAACGTGGTCGCTCCTGACTTCTTCAAGGCCATGAATCAGCAGATCGACTCCGCTTCTACGGATGCCCTCAAGAGCTATCTCCGCTGGCATACCATTCATCGCTACGCCCCGAATCTAAGCGACGCATTCGTGCAGGAGAACTTCCGCTTCTATGCCGCAACGCTGGCCGGCCAGAAGGAACTGGCGCCCCGCTGGAAGCGCTGCACCCAGGCCACAGACCATGCTCTGGGAGAGGCCGTTGGACAGGACTGGGTTGCGAAGAACTTCCCCCCGGCCGCCAAGGACAGCATGGAGAAGCTGGTGAAGGCGCTTGAGGAGGCACTCGATCAGGACATTCAGCACCTCGACTGGATGAGCGCTACCACCAAGGCAGAGGCCAAAAAGAAGCTCGATGCGTTCCGGGACAAGATCGGCTATCCGGAGAAGTGGCGTGACTACTCCTCGGTGAGGATCGATCGGAATAACCCGGTAGGCAATGTCCAGCAGGTAGCCGCCTTCAACGATCGGCGCGATCTTGCGAAGATCGGCAAGCAAGTAGACGAGAAGGAATGGATCATGACCCCGCCCACGGTCAACGCGTACTACAACCCCGCGCAGAACGACATCAACTTTCCCGCGGGCATTCTGCAGCCGCCGTTCTATGACTTCAAGGCCGATCCTGCCGTAAACTTCGGCGGCATCGGCGTCGTCATCGGTCACGAGATGACGCACGGCTTTGACGATGAGGGAAGCCAGTACGATGCCACCGGCAATGTGCGCAGCTGGTGGACCGACGAGGACCGGAAGAAGTTCGATGAGCGCACCGGCTGCGAGGTCAAAGAGTACAGCGACTTCGAGGTGGCTCCCGGTCAGAAGCTGAATGGCAAGCTGACGCTCGGCGAAAATACCGCCGACAATGGCGGCCTGCGCATCGCCTACCAGGCGTTGATGAGCACGTTGGCTCAAGAGAACGCATCCACAACCGCGAAGGAGGATGGCTACACTCCGGCGCAGCGCTTCTTCCTCGCCTTCGGTCAGGTGTGGTGTGAAAATATTACGGAGCAGGCAGCGCGTCTGGCGGCGAAGACGGATCCGCACTCCTCTGGGCGATGGCGCACCAATGGCGCGGTCCAGAACTTCGATGAGTTCGGAAAGGCGTTCGGGTGCAAGGTCGGTCAGCCCATGAGGCCGGCTAACGCCTGCAGAGTCTGGTAAGTGTCCGCAGGGTGCCGGATGCTTCCGAATGAAACAGAAAGCCTGGCGCCCTGAGGAATTTCCGATCCCACGGAAGTGGCACAAAGTCTCCGCACCTTCTACAATGTGCAAAGGAATTTATCCCTAAAGATTTTGCTCGTAACCGGCGGCCTCACAATGCAGTCGGGCGCCGGCGAGGATTAAGGAAACGCATGAGGTTGAGCAGGATTGGCCGGGTTTCATTGGCCTTGGTAGTATCCGTTGCATTAGGTCTGGGCGTGACAGCGTGCGGTAGCGGCACGGTGGCTTATCTCTGGGTGCTTGGCACGCAGTACAACCAGATTGCGGGATTCAAGGTCGATCACTACTCCGGGAATCTGACGCAGGTCGTGGGCTCACCCTTCAGCTCCAACGGCACCAACCCCATCTCCATCGCCATCAAGCCAGGCGGGCGTTACGTTTACGTGGTCAATAAGGGTGTGGCGGCTTCTGGAACGAAACCGGCGACTCCCGGCAATGTTGCGCTGTTCAGCGTGGGTGGTGACGGAACCCTTACCTTCCAGCAGAGCTACACCAGCCGTGGCAACACGCCCGTATGGGCTACCGTGGATGCCACTGGGAATTATCTCTACGTCCTGGATTCGGAGTATCCGGACACTCCCGAATATCCCAACCCTAATCACCTGGGTGCAATCACAGTCTTTGCGATCGACGGCAATACGGGCCGCCTGGCTCTCGTGCCCAACCAGCAGATCAAAGATACGAACCAGACGCAGCTGACGTTCTTCCCGGTAGGACCGGCGCCAACCATGATGCGCACCTCCGGAAGCTGCCTCTTCACGCTGGACGGCGGCGATCAGACTGTATTCCCGTACTCCGTGGGAAGCAATGGCCAGCTGACACTTACGGCGAACTCGACCATCTCGACGGGAGCCGGCAACCTCACCTCCATTACGGCTAACGGAAACTACGTCTATCTGACGGATGCTGCAGCCACGCCTGACAGCTCCGGTGGAAGAGTGCTGGCTTACACGGTTGGCACCGGCTCTTCTGCCTGCTCGCTCAACACCCTGACGGGTGGCCCGGTCAATAATCTTCCTCTGACCTCGAATCCCGTCTACTCGATGGTCGACAACAAGGGCAAGACGCTATACGTCCTCAATCGCTCTTCGCTCGATCCGAATAACAAGGCGAGCTCGATTTCGGCCTTCACCATCGACCCGACGACCGGCAAGCTGCAGTTTCTGGGAACGGGCGGAAGCCCGGCGGCGGGTAACCCCTATCCGGTCGGCGCTGGTCCTGTCTGCATGGTGGAAGATCCGACCAACCAATGGGCCTACACCTCCAACAACATAGACGGGACGATTAGCGGTAAGCGACTCGATTCCAACTCGGGTGAGCTTCGAGAGTTGCCAAGAAACTCGACATTCCCAACGATAGGTCAGCCAACCTGTATGGCTCTCAGCCCTGCCGTGAACTAGCCGATTCGTCGGCAACAAGACCCGTCTGCCTTCCTTTGTGGCGGGAGGAAGGCAGATGACATTTCCGGTTCCGCTTTAAAGGCGTACCGGTTCGCATCTGGAGTAAGGGAAGCGCATGACGTTGAAGAAGATGGGCCGCGCGGCATTTGCCGGAATCGTGTCCTTGGCGATGGGGCTGGGTCTGACCGCGTGTGGCCGCGACTATACGGTCGGCTATGTCTACGTGACCACGGCGTCAGGGACCTCCGGCCTGATCAACGGCTACAAGGTCGACTACCAGCAGGGTTACCTTACCCAACTTGCCAACTCCCCCCTGCCTTCCGGTGGTAAAAATCCGGTTACGGTCGTCGCATCCCCTGATCACCTGAGCATCTATGTTGTGCATCGTGACGACTCCAGCATCGTTCACTTCCTGATCGGTACTGATGGCAAGCTGTATCCGCAGAAGACCTACAACGTCCTCGGGAGCTTCCCGACGGACGCCTCCATCGACGCTGCCGGCAAGTTTCTTTACGTCACCTACACCTACCAGAACACGATTCTTCCGGACGGTACGCAACAGCAGCTCTATACTCCGGCCAATCCCGGCCCGGGTGGGGTGACCATCTTCCCCATCAACTCTGATGGAACGCTCGGCGCGCCATCGACGTTTGCGCTGGGCCGCAATCCCGTCAAGGTCTCCGCGACCGATCCGAATCACTTCGTTTACGTCATCGCGCAGGACTCCGCGACCGGCAACAACTTGTTTGGTTTTAGCCAGAATCCCAGCACAGGTGCCCTGACGCCTCTTCCAGGAGTGACGATCAATGCGGGCAACGTGGTCTCCACAGGGTTCCCATCAGGGAATACTCCTGCAGGCATCCTCGTCGATGCTTCGGGAAATCACCTGTACGTCACTGACCAGGTGCTCAACGAAATCATGGGCTACAGCATAGGAGCCAACGGCATCCCGAGCCTCATCAGTACGGCCGCAACGGATTCCGGACCTGCGGGCATGACCATCGACGGTAGCGGAAAGTACCTCTTCGTCGCTGCTTACGGTGCCGGTGCGGTGGACGGATTTACCTTCGGCGCAAATGGCGAGCCGGTTCGGTCCACGGTCTCCTCAAGTGTTCAGGTTGGCACAGGACCGACCTGCCTGGGCATGATTGGAGCTCCAAGCTCGGGACAACCGACACACGCGATCTACCTCTACGCGTCAAATGCGCTGAGCAACAGCGTCTCTGGAAACCAGATGGATGCATCAACGGGTCGCCTCTTTCAGGTCCAGAGGACGCCGTTTAGTGCGAATGCTTTGCCCTCCTGCCTCGTTACCGTGCCCATTATCCCCGGGAGATAGCAGAAGGACTTGAAGTTAAAATGGATGCAAGGCGGCTGTGCCGCCGGATGAAGGAAAAGGATGAGCTTGACAGGAAAGATCTCAGAGTCGACCCATGGTGAAGAGGCAAAGGGCCCAGGAAGATCCCGCGTACTTGGACGGCTCGCTTCAGCGATGCTGCTTACGGGGGCTCTTGGTCTGACTGCCTGTACGCGCGACTACACGGTTGCCTATGTATATGCCACAGCGGCAAATGCCGGTATTAACGAATATGGCGTCGACTACCGCTCCGGCGCGCTGACCCCTATCGCGGGATCCCCAGTGGCCGCCGGCAACAACCCGGTCAAGATCATCGCCTCCCCCAACGGGCTCTTCGTGTATGTGCTCAATCAGGGCGATTCTACGATCCAGCAGTTTGCAGTGGAGACAGATAGCGGCAAGCTGACCTCGAAGAATACCTATCCCACCGGCTCACACCCCACAGCGCTCGCCATCGATCCCACCGGGAAATTCCTGTATGTCACCTTCAAATATCAGCCGGGATACTCGGATGCGAATCCGGGGCCTGGCGGCGTTGATATCTTCCCTGTCAGCTCGGACTACTCCCTGGGAACTCCGACAGTCCAGCGCGTCGGTAATAACCCGGTAGGTGTCACCTATACCAACTTCAACAACTATCTGTACGTCATCGATGCAGAACCGGCCACCGGATCCAGCCCGGCAGTCGGATGGATTCTCGCGTTCTCGGCGAACACGACCAATGGTGCTTTGACGCCCATCGGGAAGACCAACATCACGGTAGACGGAACCGGAAAGACAGTCGCGACAGGATACGGCGCGGGAACCAATCCAAGCTCCATCGCTGTTGATCCGGCCTCGCGTTTCCTCTACGTGACCGACCGCGCGACAAACCAGCTCTACGGAAACATCGTTATCTCCGGCGGCCTGCTGCAGCCCATGCAGAATTCTCCCTTCGCCACCGGCCTTCTTCCAGTCGCGGTGACGGTGGATCCTCGTGGCAAGTATCTGTTTGTCGCGAACTACAACGCCAATACGGTCAGCGCCTACGCGATCGATCAGCCGACGGGCGCTCCCAGCAGTACCGTCGGATCAGCTGCGACCAAGGTCGACCCCGGTCCAAGCTGCCTTTCCATCGAGCCCGCCCTCGGTATCTACATGTTCAGCTCAAACAATCTGGGCAACACGACCACTGGCTTGAAACTCGACTCGCATAACGGAGCCTTGCAGGATATCCAGAACACGCCTTTCCCAGCTGCTGGAATTCCGACCTGCGTTGTTGCGGTGGCGAATGGTTCGCACGCGACCCAGGTTGTAAATCCCTAGTCCTGTCTGGCACGATCAATTCGGGGGCCCCGCTGATGCGGGGCCCTTCTCTTTTCTCTTGTGGATGAAGCTCAGCAAATCAGGAGTTGGCGATGCGGCGCGATGCGGGAGGGAAGCGATTGAGGATCGCCCTGCGAACCGGGTTCTCGAAGAACCTGTAGACTACGACCGACAGTACGATCAGAGCCGCATACGAGATCCAGGGATCCATTGCTGCGACATGCAGCCGTTCAGGCAGGTGATATTTGTGCAGCAGGATGTACACGTTGAAGTGCAGCAGGTAGAGGCAGTAGCTGCTTTCGCCGACCAGAAGAAGGGGGCCCCACGCAAAGATGCGGGAGATGGCATGCCTGCCGCTTAGGCCGAACACCATCGCTGAAAAGAGCGGTAACAAGAGTCCGCAATGCAGAACCAGGTATGGCACCCTGTCCGAGACGGTAAAGAAGAAAAGCGCAAGCAGCCCCAACGCAGCGCCTGCGATGGCCATGCGCTGCTGCTCACTGATCCTGGCGTTCCACTGT
>DASTSJ010000165.1:0-2548 GCA_035760765.1 Edaphobacter sp.
CTGGCAGAGGCGAGCGGTTTCCTGCGCAAAAAAGCTGAGATCAAAGGGAAGAAAAAGCCGCTTTCGAAGCGCCGGGTAGAACACATGGGAGCGTTGACCGCGGATGCGCACGAGGTGCGCGTGCTCTCCGATCGCCTGATGAAGATGCGCGATGAACAGCGGGCAGCAATCCCCGGCATCGGACCCCGCCGGTCAGAGATCATCGTCGGGGGAGCCCTGGTCTATGCGCATCTGATGGAACGCTTCGGCTTCAAGTCTTTTCGCTACTCTGCTTTGGGACTGCGTGACGGAATGCTTGCACAGATGCTGGGGGACGTTGACCTGAGAGCATCCGTACACCAGAAGATTGAAAGTGAGCGGTGGGCCGGTGTTCTTGAGGTCTGTCGCCGCTACGGAATCGAGCAGAGGCAGGTAGAGCCGGTCCGTCAACATGTTGTGGAACTCTTCAAGGCACTGATGCCTGTACATGGCTTATCCGAGGAGTACAGGCTCTGGCTGGAGTCGGCAGCCATGATGCAGGACGTCGGAAAGTTCATGAATCATCAGGGTCATCATCGGCATACGCAGTACATCATCGCCAACTCTGAAATCTTTGGGTTCTCCCCGGAACAGCGTGCAATTGTAAGTGCCTTGGCTCGCTATCTGGGAAAGACGAGACCGGACGGCATGGATCGCGTCATGCGCACAATTCCGATCGAAGAGCATACCAATGTCATTCGCGGAATTGTGCTGCTGCGGCTTGCGGTTGCACTGAATCAGGATCGCGCGAGTGCCATCGTCCGCATTCGCGTTCACGTCTACCCCAAGCGCGTCGTGCTGGAGCTGGTTCCCGGCCGTGGTGGAGCGGAGCTTGAGGCCTGGTCTGTTAAAAAAGAAGCTGCCTATTTCCGCGAGGTCTTCCGACGGGAGCTCTTCGTCGAGGTCGTATAGAGTGCCCGAACGGGCCGGGGATCCAGCAGCCACTGCAGGGTGGCCGGTCCACGGTCCAGCGATACACGAGCGAGCGATCCTTTGCGGAGACGCAGATGCGGAACGCTTGTACTGTTGGGGCCTGCCAGCAGGCTGGCGAGGAACTGAGTGATATTAGGGTTGTGCCCCACGACCAGAAGATTCTCATAGCCCCGGCACTCTGATAAGAGCCGTTGAAAATCGCGGAACGTCGCTTCGGGCGCAAGCGCATTGGACATGAGGATCTGTGACTCGTACCCCATCTCTGTGCCCACCAGAGATGCAGTCTGCAGACTGCGCTTGAGAGGGCTCGAGACGATCAGGTCAAACTGCAGCTTCAACTCATTCAGAACAGCCGCAAGTTGCAGGCAGTACCGCTTGCCCTCTTTGTCGAGCGGGCGCTTACGGTCGAGGACAGGATTCTGTCGCCTCTCACCGGCTGAAGCATGTCGAAGAACGAAGAGATTCATAGTCGCTCTCTCAATCTTAAATCAGACCCCTCCTGGTGGCCCCCGAAGCGTGCCAAGCGCATTGGCTGCATTCATCAAAGATCTTCATCTCGGCGTTCGCATGGAGGAACAGGATCGTGGTGAAAGACGCCGGGATCAGGACCCTCGAGCGACGGAGTTGGCGGCTCCGGATTAGGGATGGGATCGGGCACTGTTTGTGAGTCGGTAATGAGAGGTCCATCTTGCGGTTCGGTGCCAGCATCCCAGCTGTTTGGATGGCCCTGCCCACCAACCGCCGGAGGCGGAGGGACATCGGTGGTCAGCGGAGTGAAGCGCCTGTAGGAACCTACGGGTTCCGGATATCGATCATCATCGACGTTGATAGGGTGCTGCAGAACCAGCGAGGTCTCCACTCCTCTCTGCCAGAAGCGCATAAAAAGCATCGCCATCAGTCCAAGTTGTGCCACAAGGAACATAGGCCACGCATGCGAATGCGCAAGCATGTGCATAGCGATTCGCGAGGTGATGAAAGCGACTCCCGCGCCCGCTATCGCAAGAAGAAGAAATATAGACCAGCTTCGGCCGAGACTCGATCGAAGCAGACGAAACGCGGGTCGGATCGACCGGCGAACACGCCGATCCGGTCGCCCGGCGATCCGGAGCTGCGTGCCCAGTTGGACGGTGTAGATCTCCACCAGATCGAAGTAGAGGCGCAGCAGCGATGCAATCAGCAGTACCACCAGCATGCCTGCCAGGGTAGACAGCAATGCGCCGCGTCCGACGAAACGATCGCTTACGAAATCATCCCATCGTCGCTCGGCTGCCACCACGGGACCCAGGATGAGCAGAGCGGCGACCAAGGTGAGCAGCGTAATCCGTACGAAACGCCAGAAGTGTAGAAGGCCCTGGTAGATGAGAGTGCTCAGTTTCGCGGATTGGCCGGTGACGTAGGTGAAGAGTGTTCCTGGAACCAAGAGGAAATAAATCGTGAGGAACGCAACGACCGAACCATGGCTGGTCATCGCGCTCATCTCCCCGGCCTGTTCACCGCGGATTCGCGTGATGGCAGCAAGGACGATGGAGATATCGAAGCCCGAGGACAGCCGCTGCGATGCCAGGGAGTGGTTCATGAAGCTGGAGAGCTGCCGGTA
>DASTSJ010000166.1:0-3698 GCA_035760765.1 Edaphobacter sp.
TCGCACGGGTTTTTGAGGCAGAAGTGACGGCTGCAGGGTTTGGCGATTATGTTAAAGAGGCTGGTTTTTCTCCGTGCAGGAGTATGCCTGTCCGGGAATAGGGAGATAAGGACCGCTTATGACAACAAAGCTTGAGACCGCTGCGGCAAAGTCCGATTTCGCGCGCGAGGTATCGGAGTGGATTGAGGCCTTTGACGAGGTCGTGGCAAACGACTGGGAACAGAGCGCCGAGCTTTTGCAGGCCTTGCGGACGCGCGCTCGCGAAGCCGGGCTTTCTGTCGCCAGTGAAGTGACAACTCCCTATCTCAATACCATCCCAAAGCATGACGAGGTTCCATACCCCGGCGACCGCAAACTGGAGCGTCGCATCGAGTCTCTGATCCGCTGGAATGCAATGGCGATGGTGCACGGCCAGAACAAGAAGGATGCGGGAATCGGCGGTCACATCTCCACATACTCCTCGCTGGCGACACTGCTCGAGGTCGGCTTCAACCACTTCTTCCATGCAAAGTACCAGGGATCGAACGGCGACCTGCCGGGCGACTTCGTCTACTTCCAGGGCCATGCCTCGCCGGGCGTCTATGCCCGAGCCTTCGTCGAAGGTCGATTGGACGAGAAACGCCTCAAAAACTTCCGTCACGAGTTGCGTGGTGAGCCCGGACTCTCGAGCTATCCTCATCCGTGGTTGATGCCGGACTTCTGGAAGTTTCCGACCGTCTCGATGGGCATCGGACCGCTGAACGCGATCTATCAGGCACGCTTCATGCGCTATCTGGAGAACCGAGGGCTGATCGAGAAGTCTGATCGCAAGGTATGGGCGTTCGTCGGCGATGGCGAAACAGATGAGGTCGATACGCTGGGCGCAATCTCGCTGGGTGCGCGCGAGAAGCTCGACAACCTGATCTTTGTGGTCAATTGCAATCTGCAGCGCCTTGACGGCCCCGTGCGCGGCAACAAGCGCATCATCGACGAGCTCGAGGGCATGTTCCGCGGTGCAGGATGGAATGTCATCAAGGTCGTCTGGGGTTCGGACTGGGATGAGCTGTTTGAGCGCGATCATCAGGGCCTGCTGCTGAAGCGCATGGAAGAGTGCGTCGACGGCGACTACCAAGCCTTCAAAGCCAAGGGCGGAGCGTACCTGCGTGAGCATTTCTTCGGGAAGTATCCGGAGCTGCTGAAACTGGTCGAAGACAAGAGCGATGAGGATCTGGCACGGCTGCATCGCGGCGGCCACGATCCGGTAAAGATCTACAACGCTTACAAACGCGCTCTCGAACACAAGGGCGGACCGACCGTCATCCTGGCCAAAACGGTCAAGGGCTATGGCCTCGGATCAACCGAAGCGCGCAATGCCTCCCACCAGGAAAAGAAGCTCACCGACGAGTCGATGAAGTACTTCATCGAGCGCTTCGAGATTCCCGTAACCCCCGAAGCCGCGAAGGAAGGCGCCTTCTTCCGTCCGGAGGACTCAGCGCCAGAGATCAAGTACATGCACGAGCGGCGCGAGGCGTTGGGCGGCTATCTACCCAAACGTGAAGTCTCGAAGATCGACTTCAAGACGCCGGCTCTCGACACCCTGAAGGAGTGGACTGGAGGCTCGAACAATCGCGCCGTCTCGACCACCATGGGCTTCGTAAGCCTGCTGCGTCACCTGCTCAAAGACCCTACCTTCGGCAAGCTGGTCGTTCCGATCGTTCCCGACGAAGGACGTACCTTCGGCCTGGAATCGGTGATTAAGCAGGTTGGCATTTATGCGCCTGAGGGACAGAAGTACACTCCGCACGACGCTGACATGCTGCTGAGCTATCGAGAGGAGAAGAATGGGCAGATCCTCGAGGAAGGCATCACCGAGGCTGGTTCGATGGCGTCGTTCACCGCTGCGGGAACGGCATATGTCAACTACAAACTGCCGACGATTCCCTTCTACATGTACTACTCAATGTTCGGCTTCCAGCGTGTGGGTGACATGATCTGGGCCTTCGCGGATTCGCGCGGCAAGGGCTTCCTGATGGGCGGAACTGCGGGCCGTACGACCATGCTCGGCGAGGGTCTGCAACACCAGGACGGTCACAGCCACGTGCTCTCAAGCACGGTGCCGACCTGCCTGAGCTACGATCCCGCATACGTGTATGAGCTGGCAGTGATCGTTCACGACGGTCTGCGCCGCATGTACGAAAACGGCGAGAGTGTCTTCTACTACATCACCATGTACAACGAAGATTACGCGATGCCCGCGATGCCGGAGGGCGTCACCGAGGGCATTCTGCGCGGGCTCTACAAATATCGCGCCGCGGCGAAGGGCGAAGCGGTCGCCCAGCTCTTCGGCTCCGGCCCAATCCTGAACGAGGTTCTCCGGGCGCAGGAGATTCTGTCCTCGAAGTACAAGGTTGAGGTGGATGTGTGGAGCGTCACCAGCTACACCGAGCTTCGCCGCGATGCTCTTGCGGTCGAGCGCTGGAACCGTCTGCATCCTGCGGAAGCCCTGAAGAAGAGCTATCTGGAGACAGCGCTTGAGGGCGCTAACGGACCTATTATCGCTGCCAGCGATTACATGAAGGTCCTGCCGGATGCGCTTTCGCCCTGGCTGCCGAATCGGCTGGTCACGCTAGGTACGGATGGCTTTGGCCGCAGCGATAACCGTGAACACCTGCGCCGTCACTTCGAGGTCAGCGCAGAGGCAATCGCGGGAGCAACGTTGTCGAAGCTGGCTCGTGATGGCAAGATCAAGCCCAAGGTGGCGCAGAAAGCCCTGACGGATCTCGGTCTGGACACGGAAGCTGTCGATCCGGCTAAGGCATAATCGAAGAAGCGTTATCGTTGACGAGAGGGTTCCAGACGGAACCCTCTCGCTGTATCACATGATCAAACTGGGAGAGCAATGACGGGAATGAGCGCGGGTGAGGCTGGCGAGAATCCTCTGGTACCAAACGAAAAACTGAGGCAGATGTACCTGAAGATGCTTGAGGCGCGGAAGCTGGACGAAACCGCCGCCAAGCGAGCAACCGCCGCTGGAAAGCGACGCGTCGCTACGATTCGCGGTCAGGAGGCCGTACGCGTCAGTACCGTCATCGAGCTGGGCCAGCATGATCTCATCAGCGACACAGCACCGACGGCAGGGATGGGATATCTGTTGGGCGGCGATCGCGCCACGCTTGTACGTGGAATGGTCAACGGCAAGGTCAAGCGGGAAGATGTCCTGAAGGATGCTGGCTGCACCGGACTGCTCCGCTGGATTGCGGAGGATGATGAACGGGTGCACCTTTCTCTTGGAGCAGCGCTCGCACTGAAGGCCCAAGGATGGAGCGGTGTCGTAGTAGCCTACTCGGAAAAGGACGCCCTGAGCGCTGCGGAATGGAAGAAGATTCTTACCCGTGCCGCAAAACTGGAACTGCCGATTATCTTTGTCGTGCTTCCCCGTTCCGGCGCAGTCCGAAAAGGCGCTGAACTGAATGAGCTTTGCGGCGCAGCGCGCGCTGCCGGAGTTCCAGGAATCCCGGTCGACGCGTGTGACTCGGTTGCACTGTATCGTGTGACCCAGGAATCACTTGGCAGGACACGCGGAGGAGACGGCCCCGTCCTGATCGAGTCCGTACGCTGGAGAGTTGAGGGTAAGCGCAATGGCATCGATGACCCGCTTGAGCACATGAAGCAGTTCCTGCTGGAACGTCGGATATGCGACTCAAAGTGGTTCGTTCAGG
>DASTSJ010000167.1:0-5092 GCA_035760765.1 Edaphobacter sp.
GCGTTCACCCTGAAGACGGGCAAGCCGCTCAGGAACTAGGAGCCTGTATGAGAGATGTCGTGATCGCCTCGGCAGTACGCACCCCGGTGGGCAAGGCTCCACGAGGAGCGCTGCGCACGACGCGTCCTGATGATCTGGCGGCCTTTGCAATCGCAGGCGCGCTGGAACAAGTGCCGCAGCTGGATCGATCGGAGATTGAGGATGTGATTCTTGGCTGCGCCATGCCGGAGGCGGAGCAGGGAATGAACGTCGCTCGCGTAGCCAGCTTTCGTGCCGGGCTGCCCGTAACGGTTTCGGCGATGACGATTAATCGCTACTGCGCCTCGGGACTTCAGGCGATTGCGCTCGCGGCAGAGCGCATTCGTGGGGGTGCGGCGGAGGTGATTGTAGCGGGTGGGACGGAGAGCATGTCGTACGTGCCTTTTGGGGGAAACAAGATCTCGATGAATCCCTGGCTGGTGGACAACTACCCGGGATCATATATGTCGATGGGCCTTACGGCCGAACGGGTAGCAGCCCACTATGGAATTACCCGTGAGGCGATGGATGTGTTCTCTCTTCAGAGCCACCAGAAGGCTCTCGCGGCCATCGTTGCGGGCCGCTTCGAAGATGAGGTCGTTCCTGTTCCAGTCACGCGGACCGGCCTGAATGAGAAAGGAAAGGCGGAGAGGAGCGACTCGGTCTTCAAGACCGATGAAGGTCCGCGGGCCGATACATCGCTTGAGGCGCTTGCGGCCCTCAAGCCTGTGTTTCATGCCAAAGGCACGATCACCGCGGGGAACTCGTCACAGACATCGGACGGAGCGGCGGCTGCCGTGGTGATGTCAGCGGAGCGTGCGGCGCAACTCGGCATCACGCCCCTCGCAAGATTCATTGCATACGCCTATGCTGGCTGCGATCCCGAGGAGATGGGAGTAGGACCGGTCTATGCGATTCCGAAGGCGTTGAAGCTGGCTGGTCTGTCGCTCGATCAGATCGATGTGATCGAACTGAACGAGGCCTTCGCCGCGCAATCTCTGGCAGTGATCAAGATTCTCGGACTCGACCCGGAGAAGATCAACCCAAATGGCGGCGCTATTGCGCTAGGCCATCCGCTGGGCTGTACGGGGGCGAAGCTGGCTGCAACGCTGCTGCGCGATATGGCTCGCCGCAAGGCAAGGTACGGGATGGTGACCATGTGCGTTGGCGGGGGCATGGGCGCTGCAGGGATATTCGAGGCCATTCAATAAGCTCCACGACGAGGTAATCCAATGGCGACATTTGCTTCATCTTCGACTAGTACGAAAGTTATCCCAGGCGGCAGCTTCCTTATCTCCAACCCGACTCCAACGGACTGCTTCTTCCCGGAAGATTTCAGCGAGGAGCAGCGCCAGATCGCCCAGACGACTGCAGAGTTTGCGCTCAATGAGATTGTTCCCGCATCTGATGCCATCGAAGCCAAAGACTTCTCGATGACCAGAAGGCTCATCAAGCAGGCGAGCGAGCTTGGACTTACCTCTGTCGATATTCCCGAAGAGTACGGCGGCCTGGAGATGGATAAGGTGACCTCAGCCATCATCGCGGAGAACATCGCGAAGCAGGGTAGCTTTTCGGTGGCCTTCTCGGCTCACGTAGGCATCGGAACCCTGCCGATCGTTTGGTATGGAACGCCGGAGCAAAAGCAGCGCTATCTGCCGAAGCTGGCGAGCGGCGAGTTCATAGGCGCCTATGCATTATCAGAGTCCACCTCAGGTTCAGACGCGCTGAGCGCCAGGACCTTGGCGGTGCTCTCTGACGATGGCCAGAACTACACGTTGAACGGCGAGAAGATGTGGATTACCAACGCCGGCTTTGCGGATCTCTTCACAGTCTTTGCGCGTTGCAAGGTGATCGAGGGCAAAGATGCGGGCAAAGAGCGGCTGACGGCGTTTCTGATCGAGCGCGGAACTCCTGGTCTGACGATCGGCAAGGAGGAGCACAAGCTTGGTATTCGCGGCAGCTCGACCTGCCCGCTGATTCTGACGGACTGCAAGGTGCCGGCAGCGAACTTGCTGGGGGAGGTTGGCAAGGGGCACCACATCGCTTTCAACATCCTGAACGTTGGTCGGTACAAGCTGGGCAACGCTGCCGTCGGAGCCGCCCGGACGGCACTTGGGCATGCGATCCGGTATGCGAAGGAGCGAAAGGCGTTCGGCAAGGCGATCGCGGAGTTTGGTCTGATCCAGGAGAAGCTGGCCAACGCTGCCGTCGGAATCTTTGTCGGCGAGGCCCTGTCTTATAGGACTGTGGGGATGATCGATGCTGCGCTTGCTTCCGTGGACAAGCAGGATGCGACTGCGATCCAGGGCGCCATTGAGGGCTATGCGGTCGAGTGCTCCATCGTGAAGGTGTGGGACTCGGAGATGCTGGACCAGGTGGTCGATGACTTTGTCCAGATATTTGGAGGGTATGGCTACGTCGAGGAGTATCCCGCGGAAAGGGCATATCGCGACTCCCGAATTAACCGTATCTTCGAAGGGACAAACGAGATCAATCGGCTGATCATCACGGGATGGCTGATGAAGTCCGCCACTTCCGGAAAGCTGGCCCTGATGCCCGCGGTCAAGCAGTTGATGGATGAGGTAATGGCTGGCCCAGTGGAGCGGGAGGAGCGGGAAGGTCCTCTGGCGGAGGCATACACGCTGCTGGCAAGTGCGAAAAAGCTGGTGCTTTTCGCAGCCGGGGTTGCCACGCAGAGGTACATGCAGCAACTGGCAGACCAGCAGGAGGTCATGGCAGAGATCGCCAACATGGTGATTGAGCTCTATGCGATGGAGTCGGGGGTTCTTCGGGCCGACAAGATCGCCGGAAGGGGAGGTTCGGAGATCGCGACGGCTATGGCTCGAATCTACAGCGAGACGGCGATGGATCGACTGGAGATTGCAGCACGACGCATTGTCGCCGCGGCTGTCGAAGGCGATATGCTGCGAACCCAGATGACGATTCTGCGGCGGCTCTCGAAGCACGATCCGGTGGATACGATCGCGCTCCGCCGGCAGGTAGCGCACCACGTTCTTCGGGCAGGGAGGTATTCCCTGTGAGCTGAACGTTTTACCAGTTTGGGAATAAGGGGAATCTTTCGTGGTTAGAACGCTACCATTCTGCCTGATACTGGTCGCAGCCGATCCACGGAAATACTTTCTTTGAACCTGAAGCTTATCTTTCTCTGTCTCGTCTAGAACATTGGACAACCAAAGGTTCACCGAAACATTTTCTTGCGCAGCCGGTCTATAGAGGCAAACACGCCTCAGATCTGTACCTTGTAAAGACATCTCCTGCCTTGAAAAGGGTGTGAGCCGTAGTAACGTAAGGGTCGCTAAACAGCAATGTCGATTCGTAGCTTTTTACCTCTCCCCCGTCGTCTGGTTCCCGTTCTAGCGGTATTCGGGTGTCTAGCTCTCTCTGCGCACGCAGCGCCCCAAAATCGCATCAGCATGCAGATCTCGGACTCGGATCGAGCCGCAGTTCGGGAAACTGTTCCAGCTCGTGCGCGGCTTTCGGCTGATCTGGGTGAAGCTGCCGACCAGGCGCTCCCCGCGGTAAGCCTGTACTTCAACATGACGGCGGCTCAGCAGGCCGATCTGACCCAGTTGCTCCAGGACCAGCAAAACCCGGCCTCGCCGCACTATCACCAGTGGCTTACCCCGGCACAGTATGGTGCACGGTTTGGCCTGACCGACGCCGATCTCCAGAAGGTACAGACGTGGCTCACGTCCAGAGGTCTGAAGGTTGTCGATGTCGCGCCAAGCCGAAACTACGTGACGATCAGCGGAAATCTGCGGCAGATTGAAGGTGCTTTCAACACGAGCATTCACACTGTGTCGTTTCGAGGTGAGCGCCACTTTTCCAATCTCTCCGATCCTCAGCTACCAACCCCAATCGCAGGGTTGGTGACTGCGATCACTGGCCTGAATGACTTCAAGCCACGGGCACATTCCATTGCCAGAGCGCACTTCACATCGGCGATCTCAGGAGCGCACTTTATCGCACCCGGTGACTTCGCCACCATCTACGATGTCAATCCGCTGCTGACACAAGGCTTTGACGGAACCGGGATGACGATTGCAGTCGTAGGTCAGACGGATATCAGCCTGACCGATGTTGCCGCGTTCCGCAGCGCAGCGGGGCTTCCGGCAAAGGCTCCTGTGGTGACCCACGCGACAGGGTATGTAGCCGGCACTGTATCAGGCGATATTGATGAAGCTCAGCTTGACGTGGAGTGGGCGGGAGCTGTCGCGCCCAATGCGACGGTTGAGTTCATCACGGTAGGCGCTAGTACATCAGCATCCGTCGTAGATTCGCTTTCGTACGCAATAACGAGAACACAGGATCCAATCATCTCGATGAGCTATGGCAATTACGAGGATGCCTGGGGACAGGCAAACTTGAATTCCATCAGCCAGTTGCTTCAGCAAGCAAATGCACAAGGGGTTACCGTTATTGTTTCCTCTGGTGATTCAGGTGCGACCGACCACGATACGACCTCTCCAGCGCAGCATGGTTTGGCGGTGGACTTCCCGAGCAGTTCGCCTTATGCCACATCCGCTGGTGGAACGATGTTCACCGACGGATCCGCTACAGGAGGAACCTCCTACTGGAATTCTGCGTCTGGAACCGACAACATTAATTCAGCCAAAAGCTATATTCCCGAAGCGGTGTGGAATGAATCGAGTTCCAGCGGCCTCAGCGCGGGCGGCGGTGGAGTGAGCAGCTACTTTACAAAGCCTGCATGGCAGATGGGTGTCACACCCAATGATGGACACCGCGATGTTCCTGACATTTCAATGAATGCTGCATCGAACCATGATGGATATCTCTTCTGTTCTCAGGGTTTTTGTACCAACGGCTTTCGGAATGCCAAAGGCAATCTTAACGTCGTAGGAGGAACATCAGCAGTAGCTCCTACGCTTGCAGGTGTGGTTGCTCTACTGGAACAAAGACTGGGCGGAGGAACCACCTCACGTCTGGGCAATATCAATCCCATGATCTATGCGATGGGATCAAGCCAGTACTACAGCAATATCTTTCACGACACCACTACGGGCGACAACAAGAGTGCTTGTCAGGCAGGAAC
>DASTSJ010000168.1:0-3157 GCA_035760765.1 Edaphobacter sp.
GCGCAAGCTCGCCCAAAGCATTACCTTCAGCGTCGAGATGCACGTTGGTCAGGCCAAGTGTCTGAAAACGCTCCGCAAACCAGGCGGCTCGCGCCTGCTCTCCAAAGGGTGGTGAGGGAATCTGCACCAATTCCAGCAGCCAGCGCCGAAGCTGCGGCTGATGCAAGTGAAGCCAGTGAAAGGCCCGGTGCACCGCCGTCAGGGTGGCGAGTCGGCTGATTCGCTGGTAGGAGGAGTCCGCCATTGGTTCTCTGAAGCTTAGCGCGATTGGCGCGGAAAGGAGTAATCCACCGCAAGAAGGAACAAGCCCTGGGGAGGTGCAGTAGGGCCCGCTGCGGAGCGCGAATGTGCGGCTAGAATTCCCGGTACGTCATCCGGGGAGGTTCTGCCTCGTCCAACGTCGACGAAAGTACCGACAAGATTGCGCACCATGTGGTGGAGAAAGCCGGAGCCGGTTACGCGATAGATCAGCAGATCCGACTCGCGGTGCCAGCCTGAGGCGAAGATGGTCCGGACAGCGGACCTCTCCTGAGCCTCGGGGGCGTCCTCTCCTTCGGTACCGCGAGTGGCTAGGTCAGGGGAGGTGGCCGCAAAGGAGCTGAAGTCGTGAGTTCCCAGAACATGCCGGGCGGCTTCCTGCATTCTGGCCAGATCAAGCGGCCAGGTGCAGTTCCATACAAAGGGCGCAAGGGTGGGGGGGCAGATTTGCTGGGTCGCGATGCGGTACTCGTACGTCTTTCGCCCCGCACTGTGGCGCGCGTGGAACTCCGGCAGAACCTCTTCGACCGTCAGAATCCGGATGCTGGGTGGAAGCAGATGATTGAGAGCTCGTTGGAGATTTGACCCCGGGATCGGGGACGCCAGGGAGAAGGATGCGACCTGCCCAAGCGCATGCACCCCTGTATCGGTTCGTCCTGAGCCTTGTGGGAGTACCGTCTCTCCAGTGATGTGTCGGATTGCGTCTGTCAGAACACCCTGAACAGTGGGCAGGTCCGGCTGAATCTGCCAGCCGTGATAAGGAGTGCCGTCATAGGCAATCGTGAGTTTCCAATGTGGCATGCGACAACTTGCACGGTAACACGGCCGAAGAGGTGTGTGAGGTTCGATGGTTAACCGGGGCATGGAAGCCCGCAGATAATTCTATGAGCTTGCTATACTTAGCGGATCATAAGCACGAAATTGATTCTTTCCCCGGAACGAAAGTTGGGATGGATACGTATCCATCACCAGTTAATCGCTTCGCAGCCGTTGTGCCGCGCTGGAATCGGAACCATCACTCATCTTTAAGAGTCCTTGGCACGGTGCTGTGCGTCTTTAGTAAGACACTGAAAGTACAGAGAACGCGCTTCGTCGGCGGGTCGTGACGTGCCCGATCGGAAAAGTGCATTCCCGGCGGACCCCCGAGTGCAGGGGAGTTCCCGGCCAGAACTAAACGGAAGGTTGGAGATCGCATCGTGAGATTAAGGGATATGCAGGCAGCGGCGAGCATAGGACTGCTGCTGATGAGCGTAAGCACACCGCCGTCGTTGGCGCAGCAGGTCACACCGCCGCCCCAGCCTCCGACCCAGAACCAGCCGCAGACCGAGACACAGATCAGCCCTACCGCTCCGGCGCCTCAGCAGTCGATCGTTACGGATACCACGGGTACGCCAGGGCTTCCGCAGGCGCCTCAACCCAAGCCCACCGAGCCGCTCTACCTTCGCGACACAGCAGTGGATTACACCAAGCCCAAGAGCCACTTCTGGAACCCGATCGCCCCGTATACACCGATCACGGTACCCCAGGTACGCCTTGGAAACACCCCGCAACTGGCCCAGTTACTGCGGGATGGCAAGATCTATCTCAGCCTCTCCGACGCTGTGACGCTGGCGCTTGAGAACAATTACGACATCGAGATTGCGAGAATCAACCTCGACATCGCCGATACGGATATTCTGCGCACCAAGGCGGGCGGAGCGTTGCGTGGTGTCTCGACCGGTCTGGTGACGAATACGATTGGCGGAACGACTTCAACGATCACCGGCGGTGGAGGACCGGGTGGAACCTCCAGCGGAGTCGGCGGCGGTGCTGCCGGTGCGACCGGTATCGTTCTGAGCACCAACGGTGGAGGTCCGCTCCCCATGAACCTGGACCCGCTGTTCACCGGGACACTGCAATACCAGTCTCAGAACTCGCAGCAGACCAACACCCTGATCACCGGTACGGACACCCTGAAGCAGAACACGGGAACTTATAACTTCGGTTATCAGCAGGGCTTCCAGACAGGAACGCTCTTCAATTTCACATTTGATAATTCTCGGACTACGACAAACAGTGTCCGTTCGACCTACAGCCCGCAATTGAACTCTCTCTTTGAGGCAAGGGTTACGCAACATCTTCTGCAGGGATTTGGCTGGGGCCTTAACGGACGTTTCATGCTCCAGGCAAGAAACGACCGTCGCATTACCGACTCAGCATTCAGGCAGCAGTTGCTCTACACCGTCAGCCAGGTTGAGAACATCTATTGGGGACTCGTGAGCGCCTACGAGGACGAGCAGGCCAAGGAGCGCGCGCTTACTCAATCGACCCAGTTGACCGCCGATAACCGGCGTCAGTTGGAGATTGGGACTCTTGCGCCTCTTGATGTCGTCAACTCGGATGCTGCCGTCGCTGCTGACAAGCAGGCGCTGGTAGCCTCGCAGACGAATCTCGAGTATCAGCAACTTCTGATGAAGCAGGCGATCGCGCGAAACCTGAACGATCCTCAGCTCTCGAATGCTCCTGTTGTTCCCACAGATCGTGTGAGTCTGGATCGTCTTCCAGAAGAGGACACTCCGATCGAAGATCTTGTGCGTCAGGCCTATGCCAACAATCCACAGATTGAGCAGGCGTCCCTGAATATGAAGAACAATGAGATCACCATCAAGGCGTTCAAGAACGGTCTGCTTCCCACGGTGGATGCGTATGCGTTCTATGGAGGCTCTGCGCTCGGCGGCTCTCAAAACCCTGCGTTGCAGTGCGACTTTGCCGGAACGCCCTGCCCTCCGGGATCATTTCCCACGCGAGGCTTGAGCGATGTCTTCGGAAACACGTTCAACGGCCGGTATCCAAATCAGGGAGTGGGTGTCAACATCACCATACCCCTTCGGAATCGTATCGCGCAGGCCGACCAGGCTCG
>DASTSJ010000169.1:0-2168 GCA_035760765.1 Edaphobacter sp.
CAAGTGGCCGTGCAGGGCGATCAGTTCCGTAATGGCCATGCGGTCTTTGAGAGAGATCATTCGTTCCTCCTTGCTTGGGTTTGTGTGGAGATGGTACACTCTGGTGTAGAGACCAGAGTCAAGACCAAAGAGGAAAACGCATGCTCATTCACGAGGCGGCAGCAGTCACCGGGCTGACCATCGACGCCATTCGCTATTACGAGCGCGAACGCCTGCTCGACGAGCGGCATATCACGCGGCAGCTGAACGGCTATCGATCGTTTACGCCTGCGGCAATTGAGCGCTTACAGCATCTCAAGCACGCACGCGTGCAGGGCTATAGCGTGGCGGAGATCCGAACCCTGACGACGGCGTATGACGCGGGCAAGCTCGGCGCCGATGAACGACGGGCGTTCTTGAAGAGCAAAATTGCAAGAATCGCTCGTCAAATAGCGTCGCTGGAAGCAATGCGCAGCACCTTTGAGCGCGAACTCTCCCAGCTTTCCTGATTCAGGAAGAAACTTGTGATGCTCACGGATAGCTCGTTGCACCTGGAACCGGGAGGCAGCTACATGCTCTTTACCTTTGAAGAAAGACCTTCAGACTCCTCTTTTGTCGAAAGGATCTGGCGTGCGCACAGTGAGCGCGCCGGTTCATTTCTCTCTGTCGCCGCGAGCCATTGGGAGATGGTTGTGACCAGGCAAAACGGCCAGACAATCCTCACGGTGCGAGGGCCAGAAAGCAAGGCGACGCCGCTCCACTGCTCTGCGGATGGTGAGTGGCTTGGCATCCGCTTTAAGCTGGGCACCGTTATGCCGCACCTGCCCGCGAGTCATCTGGTGGATGGAGGGGTGAACCTGCCTGATGCGGGCAGCCGCTCCTTTTGGCTCCATCGCTCGGCCTGGCAGTTTCCGAATTTTGACACTGCGGACACGTTTGTCGAGCGGCTCGTGCGTGATGGCCTGCTCATCCATGAACCCCTCGTGCAGGCTGCGTTGCAAAATCAACTGACAGGCCGATCCTTACGCACCGCACAGCGTCATTTCCTGCGAACGACCGGACTGACACACAGCACAGTGCGTCAAATCGAACGCGCCCGCTACGCAACAACCCTGTTACGGCAAGGCCTGTCGATCCTCGACGTGGTGTACGAGGCGGGCTATTTCGATCAGCCGCACCTGACCCGAGCGCTGAAGCACTTCATCGGGCTGACACCGGCTCAGCTCATGGATCGCAGCAGGGATGTGCAATTGTCGTTTTTATACAAGACAGCGCCGACCCGTTGAGATATGCTCCCGCTGTTGAACTCGAACAGCAAAGGGAGGATTTCCATGGGAAGAATTGTTGTTACTGAGTACATCTCCGTCGACGGCGTCGTCGAGGCGCCGAGCGGAGATGAGAGCTTCGAGCGCGTCGGCTGGACCGACGCCTTCAGCCGCGGCCCGGAAGGCGAGACGTTCAAGCTCGACGAGACGATGAACTCGGACGCTCTGCTGCTCGGCCGCCTCACCTACGACGGCTTCGCTCCCGTCTGGCCGCACTATGAGGGCGAGCTCGCGGACAAGTTCAACACTATGCCCAAGTACGTCGTCTCGCAGACCCTGACCAACCCGGAATGGAACAACACCACCGTCCTTACCGGTGACGTTGTCGACGAGGTCAGGAAGCTCAAACAGCGATACGACGGCGACATCGTTGTGCATGGCAGCCCGCAACTCGTCCAGACGCTGATCGAGCACGACCTCGTTGACGCTCTCCACCTCCAGGTCTACCCTGTCATTGTCGGCGCCGGCAAGCGGCTCTTTGGGGCAACGAGCGCGACAAAGCGGCTGCGGCTCACCTCCACGAAGACTGTCGATAGCGGCATCCACATCCTCATCTACGAGCGAGACAACTGATTTCGCCCTGTGGACATCTACACGAGCGTTGCTGTGTGCAATTACACCCGGGCACGTGCCTGGTACAAACGCCTAATGGGACGACCACCTGATTTCAATCCACACGAGAGGAGACAGACCAACGAGGGCAAGAGCGCCAAGAGCAGCCGGCGAGGTCGAAGCTGGCTGAGTGGTTCTAAGGAAGTAAGGAGGGGGAAACTCTATGAAGCCACGACTCACCGTCATTACACTTGGCGTGGACGATCTGGAAAGGTCGCTCTCGTTCTACCGCGACGGCATGGGCCTCGCGAC
>DASTSJ010000170.1:0-11344 GCA_035760765.1 Edaphobacter sp.
CGGAGCCCCGCCAGCCAGCCCTGTCTGCGCGATCGAAGGCACGATCCGCTACTCCAACGGAACCGTCGGGCAGGTCCTCTACATCAAGTCGGTCTACACCCGCGATCTTCCTCCCGACCTGGTCAACTTCCACAAAGAGAACCCCACCTTCCCCAACACCTCCACCGTCGACCAGTGGTTCAGTGAATCGCAGTTTGAGAGCTACCGCCGTCTCGGGCAGGAGTATGCCTCCTCAAACCGCGTCCGGACATGGATGGACCGTCATCTTCCTGTGCGTCCGGCCTGAGCCGCTTTCCACAGAGCAACCACCTCCTACAACGAAGGTGTTAGAAGCATCCATCGTTTCCCGGGCTATCGAGCCGTCCCTGAGACCGTATTCCAGGCCGCGATTCCGCGACTTCCACAGTAGAATCGCGGATTTCCAGAGGCTCAGGTGGTTTACCTTCAGAGAAGGGACGGATTCCCAAGCCCAACACAACATGTTGTGCTTTATACTTGACACACGCTATAGGCAGAGGTACTTTCACCACTGCAAGCAAGACGTGGGATAGCGTTCACGTTAGTAAATTTCGTCCCGCATACGACTTCAGCCCGTTCGTTCCCCAGGCAGCAGCCTCCGTGGCGCCCCCTTCGAACCGGCACGAACTGAAGCCCTGGACAAAGACCCGCCTCGCTCCGCCGAGGCCCGTACAAACCGGAGACATGACGCTCCGGGCATCGAACTTAAAGCGAGAAGGAGCACACTCCCAATGGCAACCGCATCCAAAAAGACCTCCACGGCTCCCGCATCCGAACAGATCGCAGCCGCCTCCGCCAAAAGCGCCCCCGGCCTCACCTTCTCGCGCCACTTCACCAAACAGGGCGTCTCGCCCTTTGATGAGGTCACCTGGGAACTGCGCGACGCCGTTATTCAGGACTTCAAGGGCCGCACCATCTTCGAGCAGAAGAACGTCGAGGTCCCCTCTGACTGGTCGATGACCGCGACCAACATCGTCGCCTCCAAGTACCTCCACGGCCAGCTCGGAACCCCCGAGCGCGAGACCGGCGTGCGCCAGCTCATCACCCGCGTCGCCGAATCCATCCGCGACTGGGGCATGGACGCCGGCTACTTCGCCACCCCTGAAGATGCCGAGGTCTTCTTCGCCGAACTCAGCCACCTGCTCATCAACCAGAAGGTCGCCTTCAACTCGCCCGTCTGGTTCAACGTCGGCTGCGACCGCCTGGAGCCCAACTCCGACGCGCAGAACTGGCACTGGAACCCCCACACCTGCGCCGTCGAGTTCTCCGTCACCGGCTACCGCAAGCCCCAGTGCTCAGCCTGCTTCATCAACTCCGTGCAGGACTCGCTCGACTCCATCCTCACCCTCGCCAAGACCGAGGGCATGCTCTTCAAGTGGGGATCGGGAACCGGCTCCAACCTCTCGAACATCCGCGGGTCCATGGAGACCCTCAGCGGAGGCGGCACCGCGAGCGGCCCACTCTCCTTCATGCGCGGCTTCGACGCCTTCGCCGGCGTCATCAAGTCCGGCGGCAAGACCCGCCGCGCCGCCAAGATGGTCATCCTCAACGTCGACCATCCCGACATCATCGACTTCATCGAGTGCAAGCAGAAGGAAGAGGCCAAGGCCCACTCGCTCGTCGCCGCCGGCTACGACGGCTCCGGCCCCGACTCCGAGGCCTACAGCTCCATCTTCTTCCAGAACGCCAACAACTCCGTCCGCGTCAACGACGAGTTCATGCAGGCCGTCGAGGCCGACTCCACCTTCGCCACCCGCACCGTCAAAGGCCGCACCCCCGTCAAGGAGTACCGCGCCCGCGACATCATGAACAAGATCGCCGAGGCCACCTGGCTCTGCGGTGATCCCGGCATGCAGTACGACACCACCATCAATCGCTGGCACACCAGCAAGAACACCGGCCGCATCAACGCGTCCAATCCCTGCTCCGAGTACATGTTCCTCGATGACTCGGCCTGCAACCTTGCCTCCTTCAATCTCCTGAAGTTCGTCACTCCGGGAGGCCAGTTCGACGTCGCCGCCTATCGCCATGCCATCGCCGTCGTCACCACCGCGATGGAGATCATCGTCGACTCCGCCGGCTACCCCACGGAAAACATCGCGAAGAACTCGCACGACTACCGCCCGCTCGGCCTCGGCTACGCCAACCTCGGCGCGCTCCTGATGGCCTTCGGCCTGCCGTACGACTCCGACGCCGGACGCGACTTCGCCGCCACCCTGACCTCCATCCTCTGCGGCGATGCCTACTGGCAGTCCTCCCGCATCGCCGAGCTCTGCCCCCCGCTCGGACCCGCAACGCCGCTCACCCAGCAGGCCGACCGCTCCACCGACACCAACTGGGACGGCTCCAACGGCGCCTGCCCCGGCTTCTACATCAACCGCGAGCCCTTCCTCGACGTCATCCGCATGCACCGCGCCGAGGTCAACAACATCGGCAAGTCGAAGTCCTCCGCCGAGCCCTTCGTAGCCCCGCAGCTCGATGAGCTCATCGAAGCCTCCCGCGACTCCTGGACCGGAGCCCTCGCCCACGGCGAAAAGCACGGCTACCGCAACTCGCAGGTCACCGTGCTCGCACCCACCGGAACCATCGGCTTCATGATGGACTGCGACACCACCGGCATCGAGCCCGACCTCGCCCTCGTCAAGTACAAGAAGCTCGTCGGCGGCGGCATGATCAAGATCGTCAACAACACCGTGCCCTCCGCGCTCTTCAAGCTCGGCTACTCCAACGCTGAGGTCGACGCCATCGTCAGCTACATCGACGCCACCGGACCCATCGAGGGCGCGCCCCACGTCAAGCCCGAGCACCTCGCCGTCTTCGACTGCTCCTTCAAGGCCGCCAAGGGAACCCGCTCCATCCACTACATGGGCCACATCAAGATGATGGCCGCCACCCAGCCCTTCCTCTCCGGAGCCATCTCGAAGACCGTCAACCTGCCCCACGACGCCACCGTAGACGACATCGCCGAGGCCTACATCGAGTCCTGGCGCCAGGGCCTCAAGGCCGTAGCCATCTACCGCGACGGATCCAAGGGCTCCCAGCCGCTCAACGTCTCTGCCGAAGACAAGAAGTCCGAGAAGAAGACCGAAGCCGTGGCCGACTCCGCCGTCCTCGCCGCCGCCGAAGCCAGACTGGTCGCCCAGGCCCAGCAGATCGCCGCCCTCGAACTCCAGATCAAGGCCATCACCGAGGCAGCCAGCAGGAACGCTGACTCCATCGACGCGCAGGCACCGCCCCGCGCCGTCCGTCACCGCCTGCCCGCCGAGCGCGCCAGCGTCACCCACAAGTTCGGCCTCTCCGGACACGAGGGCTACATCACCGTCGGGCTCTACCCCAACGGCCAGCCCGGCGAGATCTTCATCCGCATGGCCAAGGAAGGCTCCACCGTCTCCGGACTCATGGACTCCTTCGCGACCGCCGTCTCGCTCGCACTCCAGCACGGCGTTCCGCTGCGCGTCCTCTGCGAGAAGTTCGCCCACACCCGCTTCGAGCCCTCCGGCTGGACCGGCAACGAGCAGATCGGCTACGCCAAGTCCATCATGGACTACATCTTCCGCTGGCTGCAGATCCGCTTCCTCTCCGGCCAGCAGCTCTCCCTCTTCGCCGGACTCGCCCCGCAGCCGTCCAACCCGAACGCCGTCCCCGTCGAAGGCACCGTCCAGGGCTCCGGAAGCTACGTCATCCCCTCGCTCAACGCCTCCGCTTCTGACGCCGTCATTCTGAGCGGAGCGAAGAATCCCCGTATTTCGTCCGAAGCGCCCGGACTGCTCGAGGACACCTACACCACCACCCCACCCAAGCAGGGAATCGCCCCCGACCCGACCTACACCGCCGAGTCCGGAAACCTCACCATGGAAGACCGCGGAATCTACCACGCCGCCGACGCCATGAAGAGCATGTACGACATGGGCGACGCCCCAAGCTGCGCCACCTGCGGAGCCATCATGACTCGCAACGGCTCCTGCTACCGCTGCATGGAGTGCGGAAGCACCAGCGGCTGCAGCTAGGTCCTACGCGGACGGCGAAACGCGCTTCGCGCAAATCAAAGCCCCGCTTCGGCGGGGCTTTGAAGTTAGATGGAGATCTCATCAAATGCAGAAAGCGGACTTCGTGCTCTCGCTGGCAGAAAAAATAGGCCTTCTCCTTGGTTTATACGGCGCTGTTTTATCCACTGTGAATACCATCATCCAGTTCACTACTCAACGTAAGGACAGAGTCAACGTGTTGGTAACTGTAAGACCTAACATGGTTAGCACTGATGCTATGCACAAGAGAATGACAGTGGTGACAGCGACTAATCGAGGCAAACGGCCAGTGCGAATTGAAGGATTCGCTGCTTCTCAGCTAGATACTGATCTTCACATTATGTTTCTAGATGTTCGTCCGCAGGTTCCTTATCAACTTAACGAAAGCCAGTCGATCAGTGCCTATATTCCAATTGATTACATTTATGGTGATTTGAAGGAAGTCGACACGTATTTCGCTTATGACAGCATCAACAGAAATTTCAAATGCCATGTGAAACCTTGGTATCGTCGTTATCTGTCCTACTATCGTCGTAGGTTGTCGAGGCGGATGGTGTAGATCTGATCTACTACTTAATCTATTGCTAAGCGAGTAGGGCGCGGCAAGTTCTAAGCGTTCTCATGCCCCGTAGCAGTGCTGGAATAGCCCATGGAAAGAAGAGAATACCTTTTATGATTGCCTGGAACGCTAGATCGAACGTCGCATTAATCGTCGGTGTGTTCGCAATCGGGCTCGGGCTGATGGAGACCTGTTCTGGTGAAGCAGTGCAGGGTTATGGCAAGACGGCCTCTCGTCCGGACGACCCCAAGACGTTTTGGAAAGCGGTCGCAATACACAACCTGTGTGGTGCTGCGGGGATCGGGTACTTCCTTTACGAGAAATTAGTAGCAAATTGAAATCAATTGTCGGGTGGCGTTCTATCGGTGCACGGCCACGCGGCCTACATCAAACCTGAGTGTTGTGGTGTCCCATCTTGAACGCAAAGCGCCTAAGGTGGAAGATTCGAGCGAAGCTCGAACGTCTCGTTAAGGGCACGGCTTCAGCCGTGCCACAAAAGTCGCAACAGAAGAGCGGCTTTAGCCGCTGAGGTACGCTTTATTTTCGTCGTGAACCGGATCAAGGTCAGCAAGCTAAACCTCACTTCACCGGCCGTCCCGTAATCGTGAACTGTGGTTCCGACCCACGCCGTGATTGATCTAGCCTACGGCGAGCCTTCACGTTCTTTTGGATTGCCATAGTTGCAAAGAAGAGACCAGCGAATCCAACAGGCAGAGCAAAGATACCTACGTAAAGAGCCCCAAGCCCACTCTGTCCATCATGCGGGTATAACTTCTCGAACAGCAGGATGCTCTCATACATCATGAGATAGGCGAATGGAATGCACCCTACTAAGGCGACAGCCACAGCGATCAAGATTTCAACGATCTCGCTCTTGAGTTGTCCTTTGTCCATCGCATCGTAATCATAACTCTGGAACATCCCTGCCACTCGCGGTGTCAAAGCAGACATGGAGGCCTCACCCCATGTCCATGACATCCGGCAGCAGCAGGGAACTCCGTACCGAAATCAACGTCACCCCACTCATCGACATCCTTCTCGTGCTGCTGATCATCTTCATGGTCATCCAGCCCATCGCCTTGCAAGGCCTCGACGCCCTCGTCCCCCAGCCCTCCAGATCTCCTGACCGCGCCGACCAGCCGCAGGCCATCGTCGTCCAGCTCCTCGGCGACCGCGACCACGGCGTCACCTACAAAATCAACCAGACCACCCTCGACAAACGCGAGCTCGAACCGAAGCTCGCCGCCATCTTCGCGACCCGAAACAACAAAGCCATGTTCATCCAGGGCGACGCCGGCCTCGACTTCTCACAAATCGCTGAAGTCATCGACTACGGCCACCAGGCAGGCGTCGACAACATCGGAATCATCACTCCACGAACCACCGACTCCCAATCGAGATAACAAAACCGGGTGCCCCATCTTCGTCGCGAAGCGACTAAGGTGGGTCATTCGAGCGAAGCTCGAACCCCTCCGGAGCAGCCGCTACTCCATCACCAGCCCATGACTCACAAGAATGGCGGGCGGCTCACACATAATTTGAGCCGTTAACTTGGGTGCCCCATTCATGCGACGTTATCGCAAGAGTGGGCTCCTTCGAGCGTCAGCTCGAACCGCCTCGTTAAGGGCACGGCTTCAGCCGTGCCACAAAAGTCGCAACAGAAAAGCGGCTTTAGCCGCTGAGGTCCGCTTTAGAATCCCCGCATGGCGATCCCGAGCCGCACCGCCAAGCCCGGCACGTACTTCATCACCACAGCCACTCGCAACCGCCGCCGACTCTTTCAGGTCGAAAGCAACGCCACCCTCCTCCTCGAAACCATCGACCACTATCGTGCCAGCTACCTCCTGCACGCCTATGTCGTCATGCCCGACCACCTTCATCTGCTCCTCACCCCAACCGACATTACGCTCGAGCGAGCCATGCAGCTCATCAAAGGCGGCTTCTCCCATCGGCTCGCTTCGAAGCTTCCGGTCTGGCAGCGAGGCTTCACCGACCACCGCCTCCGCGACGCCGCAGATTACGCCATCCGCCTGAACTACATTCATCGCAATCCCGTCGAAGCGCGCCTGAGCAAAACATCCGACACGTACCCGTTCTCCTCCGCGAACCCAAAGCTTCGCCTTGACGAGTACCTCAGCGGCTAAAGCCGCTTCCACGCAACCAACATCGGCACGGCTAAAGCCGTGCCCTTAACACAACCGACGCACAGGTGCGTCATCTGGAGCGGCGGATGACTTGTAGTGGATTCATTCGAGCAAAGCTCGAACCCCTTAGTTGACGGCACGATCTCAGCTTTACCAAAACCTCCGCCCCACTAAGGGCACGACTTCAGCCTCACCAAAACCTCCGCCCCACTAAGGGCACGACTTCAGCCTCACCAAAACCTCCGCCCCGCTAAGGGCACGATCTCAGCTTTACCAAAACATCCGCCCGTTTAGGGCACGACTTCAGTCTCACCAAAAGCTCCGCTCCGTTAAGGGCACGGCTTTAGCCGTGCCACAAACATCACAACAGAAAAGCGGCTTTAGCCGCTGAGGTACGCCTTTTCCTTGGTCGCAGGCGTCGACAACATCGGAATCATCACTCCACGAACCACCGATTCCCAATCGAGATAACAAAACCGGGTGCCCCATCTACGTCGCGAAGCGACTAAGGTGGGGCATTCGAGTGAAGCTCGAACCGCCTCGTTAAGTTCACACCTTCAGCCGTCCCACAGGGCCCCTCACGAATATTCCCGAGCGAAAATCCGCATCCGCTCTATACTCACTCCCATTCCTTCCAGGAGTGATCGATGCCCGCCCTCAAACGCCGCACCTTTCTCCAGCTCCTCGCTGCCGCACTTCCTCCCAGCCTCTTCGCCCGCACCCTCCAGGCCGCAGCCCCTGCTGCCCCTGACCTCTCTCCCATCCCCGCCGGTGAAGACCGTTACGGCGTCAAGCGGCCCCTGCCCAACGGAACCACCACCTTCAAGGTCTCCACCAAAGACTGTCGCGGCGACTTCTTCGCCATGGAGCACCACCACACAAAAAAAGGCGGTCCACCCCTCCACCTCCACACCGTCGAAGACGAGTGGTTCTACGTCCTCGAAGGCGAATACATCGTCAAGGTGGGCGACCAGCTCCATCACCTCAAGGCCGGCGACTCCGTCCTCGGCCCTCGCAACGTGCCTCACGCCTTCGCCTTCGTCGGCGAATCCTCCGGACGCTTCCTCATCACCTATGCCCCGGCCGGCCGCATGGAAGAGTTCTTCGACAGCCAGGACCGCGCCGGAGGACGAACCTACGATCTCAAGGACCGGATGGCCGCCTACGGCATGAAGTACCTCGGCCCTCCGCTCCCGGTCAGCTAACAATCCCTGTCAAGCCCCGAAACCGCGTAACTCGTTCAAAACAGACAGGAAATCTGTCGCCGATTTACCCCGCGCAACTCGCTAGAATTAAAGAGACACAGGAACCAGCAACGAGCGGCCGCTAAAGAGCCAAACCGAGGTCCGGACCTAAGCTCAATCGTTGGAAGATTTTGCGTGAAAAAGGGGAGGGGTAGGCGCACGTTGATGACCAGACTCCTGCGCCCGGCCGGACGGTAAAATTCGAAGACCCGTATGACCAACGAACCGAACCGCAGAGAATTCATCGCCGCTCTTTGCATGGGAACTGCCTCTCATGCCGTCCACCCCTTCCTGAAGAACGCGCCTCAATCGGACGCCGTCAAGCCGATCAAGGGAAGCTGGTTCGAGTTCCAGCACCACGCCACCGTCGAAGGCGTCGACTGGAACCCCGCCCTCGTCCAGTTCACCGCCGAACAGTGGGACGCGAAGGTGAAAGAGTTCGCGGAGATCGGGATCGAGTACCTCGTCCTGATGGCGACCGCCGTCTACTTCCGCTCCTTCTACGACACCATGATCTATCCCAAGTGGAAGCTGGCCTGCCCGGACCCGCTCGAAGCGGTCCTCACCGCCGCCGACAAATACAAGGTCAAGTTCTTCGTCGGCGCAGGCTTCTACGGAAGCTGGCAGAAGAGCAACGTCATCACCGACCCCGTAGCCTCCAAAAAGCGCCTCCAGTCTCTCGGAGAGCTCGCAGCGCGCTACGGCCATCACCCCAGCTTCCACGGCTGGTACTGGCCCGACGAGGCCGAAATCAACCCACACTACAAGCCCGAGTTCATGACCTACGTGAACACCCTCAGCCACGAGGCCCGGCAGCTAAAACCCGACGCGCCCATCATGATCGCCCCCTACGGCACCCGCCTCGCAAAACCGGACGACGAGTACGTCCGCCAGCTCGACGCGATGGACGTAGACATCGTCGCCTACCAGGACGAAGTCGGCGTCCGCAAATCGAAGACGACCGAGACGGGAGCCTTCTTCGAAGGCCTGAAGAAGGCGCACGACCGCTCGAAGAAGGCCAGGATCTGGGCCGACGTCGAGATCTTCGAGTTCGAAGGCTCCGACTACGACAGCGCCCTCATTCCGGCCAGCTTCGACCGCGTTCAACGCCAACTGGCAGCCGTATCTCCGTTCGTGGAAAACATCCTCGTCTATCAATGCCTCGGCCTGATGAACAAGCCCGGCTCGGCTGCGATGGCAGGAAACCCGCAGTCCATCAAGCTGTACTCCGACTACGTAGCCTGGCTCAAGAACCGCGGCTGAGCTAATTCGGCAACATCCCAATCGGCTGTTGTACAAGGACTTTCAGGAAGGTGGATGAAGCAGTACAAGACCGAATCCCGGGTGCAGGAGTGTGGTTCAACGATCTACATCCTTTGTGTGATATCACCCCGGCCAAAAAGCCGATATCTTTGTCTTCGTACCGAGCTATCTTAGCCCCCGCCCTCCAAGCGGGGTTTCTTTTTTGCCCTGAAGTGGTGTTCGTGAAGAACGATAGGCAGAAAAATGTCCCGCCCGGTAAGGGGACGGGACACTCGGGGACTCTCAAGAACGGACCTTAGTCTTTGTCGCCGCCATCCTTGAGCTGGGGAAGCGTGGATCCGGTTCCGGGCTTCAACAGGCCGGCCTTGGAATAGGTGAGCAGTTTTTCGCGCGTGTCGGTGATATCGAGATTCCTCATCGTCAGCTGACCGATACGGTCCCGCGGCGAGAAGGTCGATTCGCCCTTTTCCATCGTCAGCCGCTCCGGCTTGAACGTCAGGTTGGGCGAGACGGTGTTGAGGATGGTGTAGTCGTTCCCGCGTCGCAGCTCCAGCGTAACCTCGCCGGTGACCGGCTTTGCGACCCAGCGCTGGGCACTTTCGCGAAGCATAATCGCCTGCGGGTCGAACCAGCGGCCCTGGTAGAGAAGGCGACCGAGTTTGCGTCCGTTCTCGCGATACTGCTCGATCGTGTCCTCATTGTGGATTCCCGTAATCAGCCGCTCGTACGCGATATAAAGCAGCGCCAGTCCCGGTGATTCGTAGATTCCGCGGCTCTTCGCCTCGATGATCCGGTTCTCGATCTGATCGCTCATTCCGAGCCCGTGACGTCCTCCGATGCGATTTGCCTCGAGCATCAACTCGACGACGTCGGTGAACTCCTTACCGTTCAGAGCAACAGGCCAGCCCTCTTCAAAGCGGACTGTGACCTCCTCACGCTTTACCTCAACGTCGTCGCGCCAGAACGCCACGCCCATGATGGGCACGACGATCTTCATGCTGCTGTTCAGGTGCTCGAGATCTTTGGCCTCGTGCGTCGCTCCCAGGATGTTCGAATCGGTCGAGTAGGCCTTCTCGGCCGACATCTTGTATTCGAAGCCGGACTTCTGCATGAACTCCGACATCTCGGCGCGGCCGCCCAACTCGGTAATAAAGGTCTCATCGAGCCAGGGCTTGTAGACCTTCAGGTCAGGATTAACCAGTAGACCGTAGCGATAGAACCGCTCGATGTCATTTCCTTTGAAGGTGCTCCCATCGCCCCAGATGCTGACGTTGTCCTCCTTCATGGCGGTAACTAGCATCGTGCCGGTTACGGCGCGTCCGATGGGAGTGGTGTTGAAATAGGTCACGCCCGCGGTCGAGATGTGGAAGGCTCCGCTCTGGAGCGCCGCGAGGCCCTCGCGAACGAGCTGCGTGCGACAATCGATCAGACGCGCCTTCTCGGCGCCGTACTCCAGGGCCTTACGGGGAATCTGTTCGTAGTCTGACTCGTCCGGCTGCCCCAGGTTGGCCGTGTAGGCATAGGGAAGTGCGCCTTTCAGCTTCATCCAGTGGAGCGCTGCGCTGGTATCAAGCCCGCCTGAAAATGCAATCCCAACCTTCTGTCCGGCGGGGAGGTGTTCCAAAATGTTCGACATGAATCCGTCCCTGAGTAGTAAATCCGTTGACGTACTGATTTTACGTGAGAAGAACGGCTTTGCCGGTGCGGGCTAGCTCAAGGAAACTGGGCCTGCTCTTGAACAGCAGACGGTGAATCCAAAAATTCTGCTTGTGCTATGAGAAGCCCAACATTAATAATTCCGACGAAGAGTTGAAGACCAGCTTGGGGGACCTTCGCAAAGAAACCCAGGCTTTGTTGCAGTATTTGCAGTTATTTTCCCTGTCGAGGTCTGTATCGTGCCAACTCAGCTTGTGTCCGGGGCGCCGTCGGGTCGTTCGGTGCGTCCCCGTGCTCCTATCCCATATTCATCAGTCATGTGCCCTCAGTGCAGCAACTTCCATACGGGGCGGCTGCCCCGACGGAGCCTTTCTGAGAGGGTCTTTTGGACACGGCTTGGCTACTATCCGTGGAAGTGTTTCGACTGCTCCAACC
>DASTSJ010000171.1:0-3472 GCA_035760765.1 Edaphobacter sp.
GGGACGACGCCGCTGCCATGCAGTTTCTCCGGCCAAACTGGAGGTTCGATCCGAAGCGCCCTTGTCTCTGCTGAAGCCTAGGTGATGGGTGCTGGGTTGAAGAGGGCAAACCCGTTGTGCAGCCCCCATCGATCGGCGCAGGTCGTCGTTCGGCCGCTGGCTACATCAAGGATCAGGCGGAAGATCTGCTCTCCGACCTGCTGGATGGTGGCTTCTCCGGTAGCGATGGTTCCGGCGTTCACGTCGATCAGATCGGACCACCGTTCTGCCAGCGCTGTCCGCGAGGCGACTTTGATCACCGGTGCCATGGCGAGTCCATAGGGCGTCCCTCTTCCCGTGGTGAAGACGTGCATGTTCATCGACGCTGCAAGCTGCAGGGTTCCGCAGATGAAGTCGCTGGCCGGAGTCGCCGCGAAGACAAGGCCTTTTGTTGTCACGCGCTCGCCAGGACCGTAGACGCCGCGTATGGGCGTTGAGCCCGACTTGACGATGGAGCCCAGCGCCTTTTCGACGATGTTGGTCAGGCCGCCGCTCTTGTTTCCAGGGGAAGGGTTCGCGCTGCGATCCACACAGCCGCGATCAAGATACTTGTCGTACCAGGCCATCTCCCGCGCCAGGCCGGCGGCTACCTCCTGTGTCGCTGCCCGTGCAGTCAGCAGGTCAACGGCGTCGCGTACCTCAGTCACCTCAGAAAACATCACAGTGGCGCCCGCGCGTACCAGCAGGTCGGCGGCGTAGCCGACCGCGGGGTTTGCCGTTACGCCCGAAAACGCGTCGCTTCCGCCGCATTGCAGCCCCACAACAAGATCGGATGCTGGACGCGTGATGCGGCGGCGCATGTTGAGCTGCGACAGCCGGTGCTCTGCCATCTTCATGATCGCCTCGACCATCTCTCCAAAGCTGTGGTGCTCCTCGTCCTGCAGGCGTACAACGTAGGGCTCTGCAGCAAGGACGGGCAGTGTGGTGCTGGGGAGCATGCGTGCGGGCTGTAGCTTCTCGCAGCCCAGGCTGACGACCATGGGAGCGCCACCGAGGTTAGGATTCAGGCTCAAGTTGCGCAGTGTGCGGATGGGAATCTCTGCCCCCAGAGCATCGATCGCTACACCGCAACCGTACAGGTGCGTGATGGCGATCACGTCATCCACATTGGGATAGCGAGGCAGCAGGTCGGACTTGATTCGCCTGACCGCATACTCCACGGTGGCGGCGACGCACTGGACAGTCGTGCTGATGCCGAGGATATTCTTCGTTCCAACGGACCCGTCCTCATTGAGATAACCCTCGAAGGTGAAGTCTTCGAGCGGCGGCAGCGAAGGCAGGTCCTTTGCCGGCATAGGAAGCTGATCGAGCGCGGGGGGCGGCGGCAGCGTCAGAATGCCTTCATGCACCCAGCTTCCAGCCGCGATATCCCGGGTCGCGTAGCCGATTATCACGCCGTAGCGGATGACCGCTGCACCCTCCGGAATTGCGTTCAGGGCTACCTTGTGGGCTTCAGGGATGGCGTCGATGAGCGCAAGGCCAGATTCAAAGATCGTTCCTGCAGGCAGCCCGCCTTCGTTGACGACGATAGCAACGTTATCCGCTGCGTGAACCTGAACAAAGCGTGGTTGGGAGGCAGGCATAAGCAAAGCAAACTCTTTCTGGAAGCAACTATAGACCGAAGGGCCACGCTTGAGACACGGTCTTTTGCAGCGTGTCTTCGCACTCTGCGCTTGTAAAGAGATCTTAAATGGTCGCGAAAGGTGAAGCGCCGAGATCATAATGCCGTGGCGCAGTCTCTCTTGGTCGCTCGGGATTTCAGTTTGCCGGGGCTGGTCGGTTAAGATAAGTCGTCCCTCACCGAGATGGCCGCATCGGGGACGATGATTACGCAGTATGAGGATGGGAACGTTGGCGCTTTATCTTGCAGTCGACCTGGGCGGAACCAAGACAGAGTACGTGTTGGCCGATGAGACCAATGAGCTGGCTCGCGTGCGCGGTGGAACGATCAAACGAATGCGCACCGACGCCACTACGGCCGAACAGAACTTTGACTCCGCGATCCGAGAGCTGGAGGCAAAGTCCGGGCGCTCAGTTCGCGATGTGACTCGAAGCTGCGTGGGCGCAGCAGGCGTCACGGTCCCGCTGGTGACGGACTGGATTAAAAAGATGTTCGCTGAACGGGTAGGCGGCTCCCTGATTCTCGTCGGTGATGTCGAAATTGCGCTGGACGGGGCATTTTTTGGCGGTCCTGGCGTGCTGGTGATGGCAGGTACCGGGTCCAACGTAGCTGGACGAACCGCCGCCGGTAAGCTAACTACGGCTGGCGGCTGGGGGCCGGCGCTTGCCGATCAGGGTTCCGGCGCGCGCATCGGGCAACAGGCCTTGCGGGATGCTGCGCTGGCCTATGACGAAGAGCGCGAGACGCGACTTCTACCTGCGATTCTTCAAGCGTGGAATCTCAAAGACTTTGATGAACTGGTTGCGTATGCCAACCAGATTCCCTCTCCTGACCTGACCCGGCTGGCCCCGGTGGTAACAGCTTGTGCCGATGCCGGCGACGCGGTTGCCCAGCGGGTGTTGCGCCGCGAGGCCGAAGAGCTGGCGCATCTTGCTCATATCGTAATCGACCGGCTGCGAAAGGCAGACTCCCGCTCCACCTGGCTGCCGGATCTTGCCTTTACAGGCAGCATTCTCGAGCACGTTCCCGCGATTCGCGAGGGCATCATCGAGATTCTGCGGCAGGATCTTCCTGATCTGAAGGTGATTCCCGGTATGGTGGACCCGCCGCTCGGTGCATTGTGGCGGGCCCGCCACGGCTGATTACGGCCGGAGAACCTGCGGACGTGTCACGGCGAGTGTTCCGACAAGCTCGCCGAAGAGGGTATTGGCCCAGGCAAACCAGGGACGCGTGAAGCGCTTCGGGTCGTCCTTGAAATAACTCTCGTGCATAAACCCGAAACCCGCGGCCGACTTTTTAAGCATGCCGAGCGCGCTGCGAATCTCTTCATCCCGCTGGCTGGTGAATGCGTAGATGATTTGAGACATCGGCCAGATCATGTCGCGCCCAACATGCGGGCCCCCGATGCCTTCTCCCGCAGTTCCCTGGAAGAACCAGGGATTTCGCTTACTCCAGCAGAAGGCACGAGTCCGCGCATACAGTGCGGCGTCGGGTGAGCTTTCGATGTAAGGAAGTCCCAGCAGGCTGGGTACATTGGCATCGTCCATCAGTAAACGGCTGCCATATCCATCGACCTCGTAGGCCCAGATGGTGCCTTCTGGCGTATCGACGATGGCATACTCGCGCAGCGCCTTTTCTACTTCGTCGGCGAGTGAGCTGGCATTCTGCGCAAGCCCCTCATCATGCAGAATCACGCGGGCCATCTGTGCGAGCTGCCGCATGGAGGTAACCGCAAAGAGATTCGACGGCACCAGGAAAGGGAAGATGCACGCATCATCCGAGGGGCGGAACCCGGAAGCGATCAGTCCAACC
>DASTSJ010000172.1:0-5856 GCA_035760765.1 Edaphobacter sp.
CAAGCAGGACGGGGCGAAGTTTTTTCATAGAGTTCCTGGATCGTGGCGTCGCATCCCTGGGGCTCTGCCGGCGCTCATCTCATTGTAGCGAGTGGCAAGCCGCACAACCACAGGGGCGAGGGTAGTAGGAACGCCGGGGATTATGCGGACGCAGGCTCATGTGACCGGCATCACGGTACCGTCCGTGGTGCTGGACGAAGCTGCAGGACAGGAGGCTTCCCATGGCCGTGCCGGTTCTATCTCCCAAAGTTGTGTGCAGCAGTTGTGGAGGATCCGTTCCTGCGGATCAGCATCCTTGGAAATGCGACGGTCATTCGCCGTGCCCTGGTTACGGCACCACCGAGAGTTGTCCTCCGCTGATTGTGCTGGCGATCCATGACTGGATGATGGCGAGGCATGCTTTGCCTCTGCGGTAAGCAGCTTCGCTACTCTTCAGAAACAATGGAGGCCAATCCTCAAGCGATTAGCCTGGATTGCCCGTGACGAAGATCTCTTCCGGTTTCGCCGCGATGACCCGATAGAGCGCGAACTGGCGCGAGTTCTTCGAGCGCAACTCAAAAAGCAGGCTGGCTCGATTGCTGGCTTCAACATCGACCGCGTCCACCAGACGCATCCACGGCGTGCGATCCAGGTGCGCTGCATCGGTGACGCTGGCCAGCGCAACCCTTAGCTGACCCAGACCGTCATCCTGCGCGACGATGGTGACATAACGCATCACGGAGCCAGTCTCCACCGTGTGGGCCATGTAGACATAGGTCGGCGCTCCGCCATAGCTGAGCGTGTAGCCCTTCAGCACCTCGTCGGCCAGCGCAACCTGTGCTGGGCCAGCGGCCTTCGCGCTTCGTGTACGACTCCGCGTGTGCGTATGCGCAGCCTGCTTTGTGGGAGCGGTCTGCTTCGTCGCCGCGGGAGCAGCCGGGATCGGAGCCGAGGTTACATCGGACTTCGGCGGAATGCCTCGCCGCAGCTTCGGCGGGCCGCCGTCCGTGGTGCTCATCCCGGCTTCTGCGGACGGACTCACCGACGAGCCAGCGATCGCCGACGGCGGAGTGATACCCGGCACGATGCCGTACGCAGCCAGCTTCGAGCGGGCGAAGCCTTGCATCTTCGCCAGAATGGCCGCGTGCTCGTTCGTGTCCTCCCACGGACGAGCAAACGGATGAGGATCGCGGTTCTTCGCATCCGAGACTGCCACCATCTGGTGCATGTCCTTCGGAATCCCCATCAGCTTTGGCGCTTCCTTGTCGCCACCCTCTTCGCCGCTGCCATGATGCAGATGAGGACGGTCAGGGTCGTCCGCGATGGAGCCGTCCGCAGTAACACTGGCCTGATCTTCCTTCTTTCTCTCCTGCTTCTTGTGTTCCTGGTCGGCCTTCTCCTCCTCCGGCGAGCGGCGTTTCAACGTGGGACGTTCCGCGTCGTGAGGGTCCGAGGACCCCGCTGTGCTGCTAGTGTCGCTGGAGACAGTCTCATCTCCTGTGCGGTGATGCAGCGTAGGTCGATCCGGATCCGACGGTGGATCATTCGCGCTCGTAGTCTTTGGAGCAGGCGCCGCCTGCGGGGTGGCAGAACCCTTGGAACTGACACCTGTCTTATCGGTCAGGTGCGGCTTGCTTCCATCGCCCCCGGCGACCTGAACCACCGGCAGATTTTTGGATGGCCGCAGGCTGGCCGTCTTCTTCGATCCGCCCGCAGCCTTGAACTCGCCGTATCCCGTCCATCCTTCGTCGAAGGCCGGCCCGGGAGCACCCTCGGGCAACTTCGCGTTGACGGCGGACTCCAACACGAGCGTTCCTTTCGGCAGGCCGGCGTCCTGGAGTTCGTACACATTCCCTGAGAGCAGAGCGAAGGGGACCGGCTGCGGCCTGTAGATGCCTGCATCTTCCAGCTCACCATCGATAAAGACCGTAACCGGCACAAAGCGGCTGCCGGACGGCTTGGTCAGGTCGCCGGTCCACTCGTAGACGCCGACCGCCCGAACCACCGTCTCCGGCTCGGTGGCCACCTTATGGGTCTGCCCCAGCGAGATCGTCGCTGGGCCTGCGATTGCCATCAGACCGGATACGAGAGACAGAATCCTCTTATTCATACACGTCACGAGTTTAGACGTATCCACCCCCCTGGCCGCATCCTCACGCCTTTCCCGACACCCTTCGGTTTCGCTACCATGATCACCAGATGCCTACCCCTGCTGATCCCTTGTTGACCATCAACGACTTATCGATCGCCTTCGGCAGCCACGCCGCGGTCGACCGGATCTCGTTCCAGATTGCGCAGGGGGAGACGCTTGGTCTGGTAGGGGAGTCGGGTTCGGGGAAATCGGCCACCTCGCTCGCCGTTTTGAGGCTGCTGCCCCCCACGGCGACCGTAACCGGCAAGATCGCTTTTGGTGGTTATGACCTTCTCGCCCTCTCTGAGCCGGAGATGAGGCGCCGGCGCGGTCGCGAGATCACCATGATCTTCCAGGAACCGATGACGGCCCTAAACCCGGTCATGCCGGTCGGGGCGCAGATCGCCGAGGCGGTCCGTGCGCATCATCCGGAGCTCTCCCGGTCCGAGGTCCGCAGCCGGGTGCTGGAGTCGATGCACGAGGTCGCGCTGCCGGAGCCGGAGCGACGTCTGGGCGACTACCCGCACCAGTTCTCCGGCGGCCAGCGGCAGCGCATCCTGATCGCGATGGCCATTGTGAACCGGCCCCGGTTGTTGATCGCCGATGAGCCGACGACCGCGCTCGATGTGACCGTGCAGGCCCAGATCCTTGCTCTTCTAAACCGTCTGCGCAAGTCCCACAATCTGTCGATGCTGTTTATCTCGCACGACCTGGCCGTTATCAGCCAGGTAGCTGACCGGGTCGCGGTGATGCAGCACGGCAAGATCGTCGAGCAGGCAACGACCGCGCAGATCTTCCGGGCACCGCAGCACCCCTATACGCGCCGGCTGCTGGCATCCGCCCCGACGATGCACACCGATCGCACCAAGCCCCTGCTGACTCTCGCCTGAATCCGGACCGGAAGGTACACTAATCCCTGGGCCGACAGGCCAATCACTGGACCGTATGCGCGCCCTGATTCTCTCGGACATCCACGGCAACCTGGAAGCGCTGAACGCTGTTCTGGCGGCAGCGCAGCAGTGGGATGTGCTCTGGAACCTGGGTGACGTGGTTGGATATGGCGCCAGCCCCAACGAGGTCGTCGCCAAGATCCGGTCCTTGGCGCAGTTGAACGTGCGTGGCAATCATGACCGCGTCTGCTGCGGCCTAGCCTCCGCTGTTGGCTTCAACCCGATCGCTCGGGCCGCCGCGACGTGGACCCGCGATGAGATGACGGAGGAGAACCGCAGCTGGCTGGCACAGGCCCCGCAGGGCCCGCTTCACCCGGAGGGCTTCCCCGGGGTCGCGCTGGCGCACGGATCGCCCCTGAACGAAGACCAGTACATCCTTACGATGCGGGATGCCTGGGGACCTCTGCAGCAGAGCGGCACCGAGATCACCTTTATCGGCCACACTCACCTGCAGGGCGGATTCTGCCAGCACAACGAGGAGTGGCGCGATCTTCGCCCGCAATACGAGCGGCACAACGGCTTTGAGAGCTGGACGCTTCCGCTTGCCGAGGACACCCGTTACCTGATCAACCCGGGGTCCGTAGGCCAGCCACGCGACTGCGACTGGAGAGCTGCCTTTGCGATCTATGACAGCGAGGCGAGAACCGTGACGTTCTACCGCGTGCCCTATGACCTGACCTCGGCGCAGGGACGCATCCTGATGGCACAGCTTCCGGAGAAGCTGGCGCTTCGGCTACGCGAAGGACGGTAGGGTGAGACTACAAATCTTCCGCTTTTTGGTCCCGTTAAGGGCACGGCTTTAGCCGTGCCGCATCGGGCCCCCGGCAGAGGGCTTTAGCCCCTGAGGGTCGCTGCCTCAGCTGTGTCCATTTCCGCAACTCGGAAACCGCAGATCCTTCGACTACGCTGCGCTTCGTTCAGGATGAGACCACGTATCGAAGAATCTGCTGAACACATACGCTCTCGGCCGAAGGAAATCGCTGGTGTTCAAGCGGTCTCAGCGTATATTGCAGATAACACCCCAAATCCAGCGGAGACTCTTGCCCATGCTCAGGAATCTGTTTCAGAGCCTGTCCTATGCCCCTTTTGTCACTCGCGCCTCTGCTGTTCTGCTCTCGGCCTCACTGACCACTGCAACTCTTCAGGCCCAACAGCCCGGATTGGAACCCACACGGGCACAACACGCGATGGTTGTGACCATCCAGCACGATGCATCGGACGCTGGCCTTGAGATCCTGAAAAAAGGTGGCAACGCGGTCGACGCCGCCGTCGCTGTCGGTTTCGCCCTGGCAGTGACCTATCCGGTCGCGGGAAATCTGGGCGGCGGCGGTTTCATGCTTATCCGCGATAAGCATGGCAGGACGCACTTCATCGACTATCGCGAGAAAGCCCCGGCAGCAGCATCGCGCGACATGTACCTTGATGCGCAGGGCAACGTCATCCCGAAGATGTCGCTGGTGGGGTACAAGGCCTCCGGTGTTCCAGGCACCGTCGCGGGGTTGGCCTATGCACAAAAGCACTACGGCAAGCTGACGCTGGCCGAGGACATGGCTCCCGCGATCCGGCTTGCGACGGATGGTTTCGTGCTTTCGGAAGAAGAGGCGCATCTTCTCCAGAGTAAGGATCTCTCGCACTTCCCATCGACCGCGAAGATCTATCAGCGCAGCGGCGACTTCTATAAGGCTGGCGAGACCTTCAGGCAGCCGGAGCTTGCCGAGACGCTGCGCCGCATCGCCAAGGATCCGACTGACTTCTACAAAGGCGCCATGGCGAAGCAGATCGCTGCCGTCGAAAAGGCCGGTGGCGGCCTGATCACCGCCGACGACCTTGCCGCCTATGAGCCGAAGGATCGGAAGCCCATCAAGGGTCGCTATCGCGGCTACGACGTCATCACCGCGCCGCCGCCGTCCTCTGGCGGCATCGTGTTGGTCGAGATCCTGAACATCCTCTCCGGATTCAACCTGTCGAAGCTGGGCGCGGACCGCAGCCCGGCGCAGGTCCACTACATCACCGAGGCGTTCCGGCGTGCCTATATGGACCGCGGCGACTATCTCGGCGATCCGGACTACAACAAGCTTCCGCTGAAGCAGATGGCGAACATGAAGTATGCTGCGGCGTGGCGCGCCTCCATACAGCCTGACAAACCGACGCCGAGCAAGGACCTGGTGCGGCCTGCAGGCTTTATGCCTCCCCCTCCGCAGGTGACTCCGCACAAGGAGTCGACCCAAACGACGCACTTCTCCATCGTCGATAAGGATGGCAACGCAGTCTCGAACACCTACACGTTGAACAGCTACTTCGGCTCCGGAGTTCTGATTGACGGCCTCGGCTTCGTCATGAACAACGAGATGGATGACTTCACCTCGAAGGTCGGCGTGCCCAACGTCTACGGCCTCATTCAGAGTGCGGCCAATGGCATCGAGCCCGGCAAGCGGCCTCTCTCCGCGATGACCCCCACCATCATCACGACGCATGGTCACTGGTTCCGTCACGGCAAGCTGGCCTACGTGATGGGAACTCCCGGCGGCTCGACCATCATTACGACCGTGGCGAACGATGTGATCAGCGCCATCGACAACGGCCTGAACATTCAGCAGGTGGCCGACGCTCCGCGCTTCCACCACCAGTACCTTCCGGATCGCCTCGATCTTGAGAAGAAGTTCCCCGTGCCGGTTGCTGATCAGTTAAGGGCGATGGGATATACGATCAATCGTCTGGCCGTAGCCGATGAGAAGAATCCCGGGGTCTGGGGAGACAGCGAGCTGATCTCCGTCGACCCGAAGACAGGGGAGCTGC
>DASTSJ010000173.1:0-2898 GCA_035760765.1 Edaphobacter sp.
TCCGGTTTTGCCGAGTTTCCATGGCAGGTGAGATTTGGTGCTTAGCGGGACACTCCATTAATGAAATGGACTCCATAAGGGGGCAGGACGTTACTGCCTGACCGGGATCGAAACGCAGGTTTCGTGAAAAAGAGAAATCGAGCATTGACAGTGAAGAGCGTGCATCGGTAGGATGCTTTGCGAAATGAGACGTCTCATAAATACCCCTTCCACTCGGGAATCCACCTTCTTTCCTGTACTTCCCAGCACCAGTGCTCCTGATGCCGAGCAACACCATGCAACGAGGATGACTTTGATGAAAGCACGCAAGCTGTCCGGATCTTCTTCCCCGGCGCGCATGGCCGTTCTGCTTCTGGCTGGCGTCGTGAGCTGTGGCGGGACGGGATTGGCCTTTGGGCAAACGAAGAGCTCGCCTGAGTGGACGACGAGCAGCTATAACCCCCAGCGCGACGCATGGCAACGGCATGAGACGAAGCTTACAGCCCAGAATGCGCGCAGGATCCAACTGCTCTGGAAGCTGAAGACCGATAACAAAACGATGGGTATGCAGTCGTTCCGTGAGCCGCTCATCGTTTCGGGTGTCAAGACTCCGCAGGGGATCAAGACTGTCGCGATCTTTGCCGGAAGCTCCGATGACGTCTACGTGATCGATGCCGACACCGGCAAGATGGTCTGGCAGAAGAAGCTCAAGTGGGCTTCCAGTCAGCCGCAGGAGGCCGGTGAGGGGCGCGGCTTCATCTGCACCAACGCGCTGAGCGCGACTCCGGTGATTACGCCGGCTGGAGCGAAGGAGCGTGTGCTCTACGTCATTACGACCGACGGTTACCTGCACCTGATGGACCCGGCAACCGGAGACGAGAAAGACGCTCCCGTGCAGATGCTTCCGAATGTCTATGGCAAGCCCTACGGCCTGAACCTGGTCAACGGTGTGGTCTACACCATCACAGGCCAGGGATGCGGTGGCGTACCCAACGCTCTCTATGCCTACAACACCGTCACGAAGAAGGTAACCATGTCCACGCCTCCACAGGGTGGGCTATGGGGTACGGCAGGACCTGCCATCGGCAGCGATGGGACGATCTACTTCGAATCCGGAGATCATCCGTACAACGCCAAGGAGGGTCTGCTTTCCACAAGTCTGCAGGCCTACACCTTCTCCAATGACACTCTCAAGCTGAAGGACTACTACACTCCCAGCAACTACGAGTGGCTGACCAAGCGCGATCTTGACCTGAACACCACGCCGGTCATCTTCCCCTACAAAGGCCGCGACCTGTTGATCGGTGGAGGCAAGGAAGGGCGCTTCTTCATGCTCGACAGCCGATCGCTCGGCGGTGCGGATCATGAGACTCCTCTCTTCCGCTCGGAGCTGATCGCAAATGCCAATGTGAACTTTCAGACGGAAGGAACGTGGGGCAGCTTCGCGGCATGGAAGGACAAGAAGGGCACGCAGTGGGTGCTGGCCCCGAACGGCGGACCGACGACAGTCAAGTTCCCCATCAACTATGGGGATACCCCGAATGGTGGAATTCTTGCCTTCAAGATCGAAGACAAAGGCGGAAAGACCGTGATGACGAACGCGTGGCAGTCAGAGGACATGCTGACGGCTGAGCCTCCGGTTGTAGCCAATGGTCTCGTCTTTGTGCTTGCCGGTGGCGAGTTCACGGGCCAGACCAACGAGGTGGAGGGAGGTCTCTACTCGGCTGAGGATAGGATCCAACGGTCAAAACCGGCCAAGCTGTACGTGCTTGACGGCCAGACCGGCAAGGAGCTCTACAACAGCGGAGACCAGATCGCGTCATTCCTTCATCAGGCAGGGCTGTCGGTCGCCGGAGGTCGCATCATGTTCGGTACTTTCGACGGAACCGTCTACTGCTTCGGCATTAAATAGGTTGGCATGGGAACTAATCGAGGAAGTCTTGAAATGAAGAAATGGCTTGGTCTTTCCATCGGCTTTTCGTTTGCCGCAGCGTTTGTCTGTCTGACCCCGGCGGCAGCACAGGCCGTCGGAAACTGGACCTCTCCACGTAACAATATGGAGCACACCGGGTGGCAGAAGGCCGAGTCCACCATGACCAAAGAGAATCTTGCAGGGAAGTTCAAATTTCTCTGGAAGATCAAGCTCGGCGATGCCGCCGCAAAGGATTCACTTTCGTATAGCGAGCCTCTGCTGGTTCAGCGCCTCATCAATGCAAAAGGCTTCAAGGACTTCGCACTTTGGGCGGATGGAAACACACTCTATGCGGTCGATTCCGAGTTGGGAACGATGCTCTGGACCAAGCATTACGACGCAGCTGCGTCTCCGTGCGGCGCGTCCAATCTGAGCATCGTTGCTGAGGCCCCGCTCGTCATTAACTTCCGCGCGCGACGGACTCCCGGCGCTCCTCCTCCCAAGCCACAGCCCCCGATGAAGCCATCCGAACGGCGCGTGGGAATCTCGCCGGGCGGCGGAGGGTTCGGTCTGAAGGGAATCTTCGTGCTTACGCCCGATGGGAAGCTGCATGAGGAGGTCATCGCCACCGGTGCAGAGTTTGCTCCTGCGGTGAAGTTCCTCCCGGGTGCAGCAGGTGTTCCGTTGGGGCTAGGGCTCGACGGCAAGACGATGTTCACGGCGACCAAAGCTGGATGCGGCGATGCCAAGAACGCGGTCTGGACCTTGAATATGGACTCTCCGGAGTATCCGGTCGGCAGCTATGAGATGGGATCCGTGGCTCCGCTGCTGGCCATGGGGCCCACGATCGCTGACCACACGGCTTACGTTGTTACCGGCTCCGGCAACTCCGGTCAGGGCGATGTTCACGCCGACAGCATTGTGGCCCTTGGCCCCGATGCAAAGGTGAAGGATTGGTACACGGCTGGCGGTCCGCTGCAGAATGTAACGCCGGTCGCTATCAGTCA
>DASTSJ010000174.1:0-12596 GCA_035760765.1 Edaphobacter sp.
TCAACCGATCTCCGGCGACGTGCGGCTGGAACCGGGGGATATCGATCGTCCGGAGTCCGGCTATCGTTCGCGCTTCAGCCACAAGAGTGAGCAGGCTTCGCCGGGATACTATGCGGTCACGCTGGACGACTACAAGGTGCGTGCAGAGCTGACCGCGACTGCGCGCGTCGGTGTTCATCGATACACCTTTCCGGAAGGGAAGCCGCAACACATTCTGATGGACCTTCGCTCTTCGATCTACAACTACGAGGGCAAGGTGCTGTGGTCGCGTATCCGGATTCGCCAGGACAGCACGGTTACGGGGCTGCGCGAGACGAGAGGATGGGCGCCTGGACGTCAACTCTACTTCGCGATGCGATTCTCGCGGCCTGTTGTGCAGCATCATCTGTACGATCGCGAGCCGCCGGTGGAGTATCGCGGATTTGCAACGCCGGGGACGAATCCTGAGGATAAGCAGGCAATCGAGGGACGTGGCCTGATAGCTGTCTTCGACTTCGCACCGACGGCTGCACCGCTGGTGATAAAGGTCGCACTGTCGCCCACGAGCGAAGAGAACGCGATCGCAAATCTGGATGCGGAGGTTCCAGGCTTTGATTTTGACCGGGTACGCGCGGCCGCACGCGCGCAATGGGAGAAGGAGCTTTCTGCGATTGACATCGATGCAGAGCCTGCGATGCGCAAGAATCTTTATACCGCGCTCTATCACGCGCTGCTGGCGCCGGGAGTCGCAATGGATGTCGACGGCAGCTATCGCGGGCCGGACAACCAGGTCCACAAGGCAGATGGATTCCACTTTGTGTCGAGCTTCTCGTTGTGGGATACGTACCGCGCCGAGCAGCCGCTGATGACGTTGATCGAGCCGGAGAGCAGGACCACGGATGTGGTTCGTTCGCTGATAGCGTCACAGCAGGAGAGCCCCTTCGGGATATTTCCGGTGTGGCAGTTTCAGGGGATCGAGACATGGTGCATGATCGGCTACCATGCGGTGCCCGAGATTGCAGATGCCTACATGAAGGGCATACGCGGGTTCGATGCAGAAGAGGCGTTGAAGGCGATGGTGGCCAGCGCCACCTATGGGCCGTACGGCCATCTGGATGAGTACATGAAGCTCGGCTATGTTCCGATTGATCACGACGGCGAGGCTGCGTCGAAGACAATGGAATACGCCTTCGATGACTGGACCATCTCAAGGATGGCAGCGGCTATAGGCCATAAGGACATTGCAGAGACCTTTCGGAAGCGCGCGGACAACTGGAAGAACGTCTTCAACCCGCAGAGCGGCTTTGTGCAGCCGCGATACGCAGATGGTCGATGGCGTGAGCCGTTCGATCCGGCGCGTGCGGGAGCAGAGAGCGGGTTTACAGAAGGAAATGCATGGCAGTACTCGTGGTATCAGCCGCAGGATGAGGCTGGGCTCATCAAGCTGCTCGGGGGTGATCAGCAACTGGTCGCGAAGCTGGATGCGATGTTCGACGCGAAGGTCGATCCCAAGCGGTATGCCGACGTGGAGGATATCGCCGGGATGATTGGCCAGTATATCCATGGCAACGAGCCCAGCCACCATCTTGCGTACCTCTATAACTACGCTGGTCAGCCGTGGCGTACGCAGGAGCGTCTGCAGCAGATTGTCGAGAGCCAGTACAAGCCTTCGGTAGACGGCCTCGTAGGAAATGATGACCTTGGTCAGATGTCCGCGTGGCTTCTCTTTACGTCCATGGGGTTTTATCCGGTGGCGCCTGCGTCCAATGAGTATGTCATCGGGCGTCCTTTTGTGAACCGCGCAACGATTGCCCTCCCGAATGGAAAGACCTTTCGCGTGTTAGCCGACAAGATGAGCCCTGAAAACCGCTATGTGGAGAGCGTCACCCTGAATGGGGCGAAGCTGGATCGCAGTTACTTACTTCAGAATGAAATTATGAAGGGCGGTGAGCTTCGGTTTGTGATGGGACCGAAGCCAAATCGCACATGGGCAAGGAATTTATCGGCCCGGCCGTACTCGATGTCTACCCAACGCTGATCGATGGACGGACAGCGAAAGTCTCAATCTATTTGCTTGCCGTCTCTTTGCGCTGTTGTGTTCGCCGTGGAGCTGCATCGAGAGCCCGGCTGCGGAGAAAGCCGCGAAATGCCCCCACGTTGCCTATGGGCTCAGGGCCTGCCGGGTAGGCAAGAGAGAATCTGCGGGCTAACCGGAGACCTTGTATGCGAGCCAGCTTGAGAGTGCCTAGCGCAAGTTGATTGCGCACGGCCCAGCGCGACACGAAGGTGACGCCAAGGCCGGCTTCCACCGCGTTGAGCAGGCCTTCCGTGGAATCGAGTTCCATGCTGATAGTTAGATCCTTCGGCTTAAGACCCGCCGAAGCCAAAGCTTGTTCGATGACACGCCGCGAGCCGGATCCAAACTCTCGCATCAGCAGCGGCTGTGCCTTCAAATCGTTGAAGCGAATCTCGTGATTCGCCCATTCGTGTGCGGCCGGAACGACAAGCACCATGTGATCTTCCATGAAGGGTTCGATATGGATATCTTTTCGCTTCTCCGGTCCCTCAATAAGAGCGAGTTGAATGTCTCGCGCAACCAGGGCTTCCAGCATCTCGTCGGTATTGCCGCTGCGCGCTTTCACCTTCACCTGTGGATGGCTCTTGATAAAGTCCGCGATGAAGGTCGGCAGCAGATACTGACCGATTGTCTGAGACGCGCCTAGCGACAGGTCACCGGCATGCTCCCCATAGGCTCCTGCAACAGATGCGATGGCATCGTCACTGAGCACCTTTAGCTTTTCTGCAAAGGGTAGAAGAGCCTCACCGCCCGGAGTGAGAGAGATGCGGCCACCACTACGATCGAACAGCGGTACCCCGAGTTCATCTTCCAGCGCCTTGATCTGCTGTGTCACCGCAGGCTGCGTTAGAAGCAACTCTTCCGCTGCGCGGCTGAAGTTCAGATGCTTAGCTACGGCACGGAAGACGCGGATTCTGAAGTTTTCAATCATTTTCAAGCAAGCAGGCTGTGTCTAGGTCCGAAGCCCTCCTAACGTGTACCACACGATGCCTTCTCATTGCATCGACCCACGAGGAGGTGCTTGCATGCAACGCGAGAATGCCCTGCATGTTGGATCAGTCCTCGTAAAATGCGTTTGCCAGCTTGCCGCCATCGTCTGGCCAGCCTCGGCGGTAGCGCTCCGGCACCTCCGCACCTCTTTTGCAAGCAGAGCTTCGAACAGTCAGCTCGTTATCTTATGGTTTGGCTGAAGTTAGCTTCTGGCCTGTAAATCAGAGATGGATGCTATCTATGTGTGTCCCTAGCGGTGACCGTTCTTTCTAACTTCGGTAATCGCAGGCCCCGCATTAACCCCTTTGGGTCATACCCAATCATTTACAGACTTGTCACAATCTCTGTTGCGACAGTTCGGCGGCGTCTCGGCCGTCAACTAGCGCCGGAGAGCACCATGCGCTACAGACTCGGACCGACAAAAAAATCAAGCGCGAGCGCACATACCCAGTTGTTGCAAAGAGAAGAGGGGCAGAGCGCGTTTGAGATTGCGATCATGCTGCCCCTGCTTCTGCTTCTCGTCTTCGGCATCGTGGACTATGGCTACTACTTTATCGTTGCCGCAGGCCTCACTTCGTCTGCAAGAAATGCGACGGAGTATGCAATTCAGGGATTTTCCTCTCCCTCCTCCGGCTATTCCTCGGCATCTATGCCAACTCCTCCACTTGCCGGGTCTATCTCCACAACGGGTTCCGTCGCAGCGCTTGCGCTTGCCGATCTAACAAGTTTCGCGAATAGCACGACCCAAACGACAGTGCAGGTTTGTTCATCGACGGTAAACACGAAGGGAACACTCGCATGCCAGACATGGGGCGCAAGCAGCAAAAGTTGGACGCCTGACGTAGATCCCGAGCCGACAAAGTTCCAGCTGTACAGGGTCGATATTCTCTATCAGATCTCACCACCACTGCCGATCACGTTTTTGGGATACAACCTCGTGCCGACCTATCAGTTTCACAGGATGGCGGAGATGCGGGGAATGAATTGATGTACCTTCCTCTCCCTGCACGCACATGCCTGCAAAAGGCATACTTCAAAGAAGATGGACAATCCATCATCGAGATGGCTCTTGTTCTTCCAATGATGATCTTGCTGGTATTCGGGCTATTTGAGTTCAGCATGCTGCTTTACACGTACAGCGTGATGTACGAAGCGGCTCACCAGGGGATTCGTTATGCAGAGGTGCATGGTTCCGACACGGGTGTTATCGCCAGTGGTTGCTCGACATCCTCCCCTGCCGGCGTAATCAGCACGGTTCAGAACGCCGCCTCCGCAAGCCTGCACGATACGTCGGCCATGACGGTGACCGTCTGCTACCCCGACACAACCGGATCGACGCCGTTATCGCTGGTGACAGTGACGGTCGGGTACAAATACGTTCCTTACGTCAATGTCACAGGAGTGACGCCGACGATGTCCATTACGAGCGAGGGACGCATTGTCTACTAAGGCCAACTCTTTGAAGGAGCAAATCTTTGTATCCTCCTCCAACGGCGAGTCCGGCCAAGCCGCCATCTCTCTTGTGTTGATGCTTGGCATCTTCCTCCTCGCAGCACTGGCGTTTTCTGTAGACCTGGTCAATATGTGGTTTCATCGCCAGGCGGTACAGACGGCTGCCGACGCTGCCTGCCAGGCGGGCGAGATGAATATGTTGGATGCGGTCAGCGGAATCAGCATGGCGAATATGGGTTTTACCGTGGGTACAGCCGGCGACTGCGTTGGCTCGCCTTCTGCATCAATCTGCAAGTACGCCGGCTTCAACGGCTACACGGGTTCCGGTTACACGTCAACCACCTCAGGCAGCACTGTGTCCTGGACGTTCCCTGCTTCGGTGAGCGGTATTACGGCTCCCTCCGCAACCTTGACCACGAATCCTTTCTTGCAGGTCACTGTCACTGAAAACGTAAAGACCTGGTTCATGGGCCTTTTGGGATTCAAATACCAGAAGGTCGCGGCAGTAAGCACGTGTGGATTAGTGCCTGTGAAGGCTGCGCCTCCTCTTGTAGTTTTGAATCCGTCGATCTCCGGAGCACTTTCTGAAGGAGGCAGTTCGACCGTCGCCGTCATCGGAGGTCCACAGCGCAGTCTTCAGGTGAACTCCACCAGCACGACAGCAGTCTCTCTCGGCGGAACTTCGGCTCTCGATTTCAGCAAGGCGGGTCCCTCTGGGACAGGCGGAGATCTTGGTGTCGTCGGAGGACCATCCACGAATCCCGGTGGGTATAGCGGAGGAACCACAGGGCGCTGGCTCAGCCCGAGTAGCCCATTGCCTGACCCCTACGGATCGGTTCCAGCGCCCGCGAAACCAGCCCAGTGTACTTCATGCAGTGGCACCGCAGTTCCGCACTACTGGGATGGATGTCCGGATCCAAACGGGTGCACGGAATATTCACCCGGTTACTATCCAAGCGGAATAACCGTAAAGCAGACGACAGCCATCTTTCTTCCTGGTTTGTATTACCTGGGTGGTGATTTTTCTGCCAACTCACTCTCTACGGTACGAAATGGGTGGACGTATCACAGCACCACCGGGCCAGTGCCAGCCCCATCTGCAGCTGACGGTGTCATGTTTTATCTGACGAACGGTGCCGGCATGTCTTTCGGATCGAACTCCGGCAGCTCAACATTGGATCCGCTTCCTTCATCGTATCTACTATGTAACAGCAGCCAGACATTGCCATCCGGAGTTCCCTCAACACTCAATGGGTCCGTGCTTTGGGCGCAATGCACCGCGAATGGTACGTATGACAACTATGCGAATCTGGGAACGCACTCCCCCGACACCGAATCTACGGCGGGAAGCCGGGGTTTGCTAATGTTTCTGGATCACTCATCTTCTCCACCTAAAAATCTGAGTGCTGGTGGAGGCGGTAGTATGGCATTCGCAGGTGCCTTTTACTTTCATCAGGCTACGAGCTATGGCGATCTCTTTAGTTTGAGTGGAGGGAGCGGCACGGGGACCTATGTCATTGGAAAGATCGTAGCGGACCAACTGTACCTTGGCGGCAATGGTTCCATCACGATGGCTCTTAGCAGCGACGCATCGACCTACCTTCTGAAGACCGGAATCTTTCAATAGACTCTTCCGCTGAGAACCGGCAACAGCTGACATCTGCAAAGCTGGCTGATGATCCCGGAGAGGATCAAGGTCTGCATCCGCCCAACCTCGATACCATGCAACGTCATCGTCGTGATGAGGCCATCTGCTCTGTAAGATGCCAATAAGCAATTCTGCTTGCGAAAGAGATGCGCCTAATCTGGTCAGCGTATACGGTTTTCGAACTGTAGAGTGATTGCGAGGTCGCGATGTCTGTTTCACGTCGATCGTTTTTGTGTTCCCTGATAGCCACCACTGCTACGGCGAGTCATTCTCCTTTGCTAAAGGCTCAGCCCCCGCTCGCATCTCTGCGTCCCAAAGAGGATAGTCGCCCCAATATCATCGTCATCATGGCAGACGATATGGGGTTCTCTGATCTCGGCTGCTATGGAGGGGAGGTACACACTCCCAACATCGACAGTCTGGCGGAGTCGGGCCTTCGATTCACGCAGTTCTACAACTGCGCCAGATGCTGCCCCTCCCGAGCCTCGCTGCTGACAGGTCTCGATAATCATCAGGCCGGGGTCGGAGATATGATCAACGATCTCGGTACGAGCAACTATCAGGGATACCTGGGCAAGAACGCAGTCACCATAGCGGAAGCCTTGAAAGGCTCCGGCTATCGCTCCCTGATGGTGGGCAAATGGCACGTGGGAGAAGAGAAGGGCCATTGGCCGGTTGACCGAGGGTTCGAACGGTACTTCGGACTGATCAGCGGCGCCTGCAACTACTTTCGTCTTGATCCCGGTCGCAAGATGGCGCTGGAAAACCAGCCGTATACTCCACCAGCGAATGGTTTCTACATGACCGATGCGTTTACTGACCATGCGATCGCTCTTGTGGATGAATATGGCAAACAACCGAATCCTTACTTTCTATACCTCGCCTACACCGCTCCACACTGGCCGCTGCATGCACCTCCAGAAGATATTGAACGAAACAAGGGTCATTACCGCGAGGGATGGGATCAGCTTCGTCTCGCACGTCATCAGCGGCAGATAAAGATGGGGCTGCTTGATGAGAGATGGCAACTGACGGATCGCGATCCCACAGTACCGGCTTGGGAAAACGTTAGCGATAAAGCCGACTTGGAACGCCGGATGGAGGTATATGCGGCTCAGATCGAGCGCATGGATCAAGGCATTGGCCGTGTCATCCAGAAAGTAAAAGATCTCGGACAGGAGGAAAATACCCTGATCTTGTTCCTCGCGGATAATGGCGCATGTCATGAGGTCGTCGAGCGAGGCAAACCCGGTACAGAGATGGGCACGGCCGACTCTTTTTCCAGTTACGGCCGGGGTTGGGCGAATGCCAGCAACACTCCGTTTCGCCTGTATAAGCACTGGGTGCATGAAGGTGGCATCTCTGCTCCTCTTATTGCGAAGTGGCCTCGACAGATAAAGCGCAAAAACGTCTTCGTACGCCAGCCTGCACACATCACGGACATCATGCCAACCGTGCTTGAACTAGCCGGCGTCTCCTACCCCCGCATCTACGAAGGACACGATGTAATCCCCCTCGCTGGTGAAAGTCTCGTCCCTGTCTTGCAGGGCAAGTCATGGAAGGGGCATGGCGCCATGTATTGGGAACACGAGGGCAATCGTGCTGTTCGAGAGGGGAAGTGGAAGTTGGTTTCTCGTGCGCCGGAACGTTGGGAGCTCTACGACATGGAGTCTGACCGGACAGAGAATCACGACCTCTCCGGGACGTATCCCGAGGTCGTCCAGCGGATGACAGGAATGTATGAGGCGTGGGCGAGCAAAGTGGGCGTGTTGCCTCGCGAGCAGATTCTGCAGGACCTCAAAAACAGAAACAAAACGAAAAAATAAATGCCGATGGATCCCGAATGATCGGCTCGATTTGGCGGAACTCCGAAGAAGATGCGGCTAAGTAGCTCCTGAAGGGATACAACTTGAATCGGCGAACGTTTCTAACTCAGTCTGCGGCGGCCCTGACCACCATGGGAACAGGTTTTCTGAAGGCAGGACCTATGCCGAAGCGGCGGCCAAACGTTCTGCTCCTGATGGCAGATCAGCACAAGCGTAGTTGCATGGGTGCCTACGGAGACCCGGTGGCGCGCACGCCGAATCTTGACAGGCTCGCTGCCGGAAGCACCCGGTTCACGCAGGCATACTGCACTAACCCTGTATGCACCCCCTCTCGAGCTTCAATCATGACTGGCCTGTACAGCCACCATCTTGAGGCCCAGAACAATACGACCCCTTACTCGCCGAAGCATCGGACGATCGCGCATCACTTTAACGCCGCCGGATACATGACGGCTCTCATCGGCAAGATGCATTGGGTCGACGCCCAGAGCCACGGGTTCGAGTACCGGCTTGAATTCAACGATTGGTATCAGTACCTCGGGCCGAAGATCCAGCTCTACGCCGATGAGTTGGGGCGGCCTAACTCGGGCTCAGGCCTGCCCGAGATCGACGATCTCTGGCGCGACCACGGCGATCCCTGGAAGGGACATCGCAAGCTGGATGACCGAAAAGGGTCGGTAGCCGTTGGCCGTGTCTCGTTGTTGCCGGAAGAGGACCACTTTGATTCGTTCGTTGCCCGGGAGTCTGTCAGGTTCCTGCGTAACTTTGGCCAGGCCGATCAGCCCTTCCTGCTCGTCTCCTCATTTCTTAAGCCACACGACCCCTTCATGCCGGCAGAACGTTTTGCAAAGATGTTCGAGCCGGAGCAGATGACGCTGCCTGCGAGCTGGGGTAAGGCCGACAAGTCGAAGCTGCCGAACGAAGTCCGGCGCTCGATCGATTACAACGGACCGACGCCGGAACTCGCCGATCCTGCCGAAGCAAAAAAGCGCATTGCCCTCTACTACGCCAACCTGGCCCAGATGGACGACTGCCTGGGCAAAGTTGTCCGCGAGATCTCGGAGCTTGGCCTCGAGAACGACACCATCATCTGCTACACGTCAGACCACGGTGAAATGCTGGGTGAGCTCGGTCTCTGGCAGAAGTTTCAGTTCTATGAAGGTTCCTGCGGAATCCCTTTGATGATCCGCGTTCCAGGGCGCTCTGCCTCCGTATGCGAAGAGCCAGTGAGCCTGGTCTCCCTCGCGACAACACTGACCGACTTGGCCGGTGTGCCGTTGCTGACTACAAACGACGGTACATCCTTGCGCAGCGTCATGCAGCCATCCAAGGGCCACGTTGCCGCTCCCGTTTTCGCGGAGTTTGCTCTCAACACCAAAGGCGCCAAGACGATGATCCGCGATGGGGAATGGAAGTACACGCTATGGGAGAACGACATCCCGGAGCTCTACAACCTCCGTTCCGATCCGATGGAACTACGGAATCTGGCCGCGCTCCCCGAGCACCAGTCGAGAACGGAAGATCTCAAGCAGAAGATACTTCGCTGGCGACAGCTGCCGATTATGAAGAACTGAAACGAGTCACGTGTGCCACTTGTCTTCTCGAACCGTTTCAGCCGCGGAGTGTACCTCCGGCGGCGGTGATCGCTTCGATAATGCGAGTGGACCAGGTTGTCATCTCTTCGTCGCGAAGCGTGCGGTCGTGGGACTGGAAGACGGTACGGAGAAGGAGAGAGTAGACGCCGGTGTGCTTTTTGGCGTCGCGCCAGATCTCGACTGGTCTGCGGCTCTGCAGCTCGGGGATGGCGAGGGCGTCGATGGTGGCAGCGATGGTGTGGAACTGGACCGAGTCGGGAAGGACGAACGAGAAGTCGCGCTCGACCGCCTGGTAGCGAGAGAGATCATGCGAGGTGGCGCGGCGAATAGGGAGATCGTAGAGCAGCTTGAGGTCGAGCTGGGCCAGGTAGACGGGCTGGCGGAGCTTGCGTTTCTCGCGCTCAGACGCTACCAACTCACCGAAGCTGGCGAGGGGCTGGTTGTCGAGCAGAGCTACGCCGGAGCGGCCGGGTTCGAGCCATGCAGGTGCGCCATCGGTCGTAAAGGCGAGAGCTTGCTGGCCGCCGGGAGGCGCGAAGATGGAGACGAGCGACTCGATGGCTCCCTTGAGCTCGAAGATGGGAGCGTCGGCTGCCGGGTAGAGGCGGCTCTCGGAGGCGGCAGCGGTGGTGATGCCGAGGGAGAGCTGCGGGGCCTCGTGGACTTCGGTGATGAAACCGGCGTCTGCGGCTGAGGTTCCGGTGAAGACCTCGCCCTGCTCGAAGAGCCGTGCCTCGCGGACGTCGCGGTTGAGGTTGTGGGCCAGCATGGTCGCCATGCCCGGAACGAGCGAGGGACGTAGTAGGGAGGCTTCTTCGGAGAGAGGGTTTTCCATCTCCACGGTTCTGCATTTGCCTGCGGCGTTGCCGTAGAAGAGGTCTGCGTCCTGCCTGCTGGCGAAGGTGCTGGAGACGGCCTCGCTGAAGCCGAGTTCGAGCAGGCGCTGGCGAACGGCCGCCTGCGCTGTGGCCCACGGTGAGTCCGTGACGGGCAGCGCTGTCGGCAGGGTGTTGGCGAAGCGGTTGTACCCGTAGACGCGGGCGATCTCTTCGATGAGGTCGATTTCGCGCTCGAGGTCGAGACGCCAGGAGGGTAGCTTGACCTGGTAGAGGTCGATTCCGTGTAGGACGAGCTCGCAGCCAAGCGAGGTGAGGAAGCGGGAGACGATCTCGCTGGTGATGCCCTGCGGATCGATGGTGGTTCCGAGGTGGCGCTGCACCTGGGCGACGGAGAGCTCGATGGGTGCACGGCTGGCGGTGCGCTGTGCGACCTCGGGATCGACGATGTCGACAAGCTCGCCCTCAATGGAGCCTCCAGCTTGAAGAATGAGCTGAGAGACGAGGGCGTTGGCGAGGGGGGCGGCGTTGAAGTCGGCTCCGCGCTCGAAGCGGTGGCTGGCATCGGTGTGCAGGAGGTGGCGGCGCGAGCTGCGACGGACGGTGGCGGGGTCGAACCATGCGGCCTCCACGAGGATGTTCTTCGTCTCGGGGGTGATCATGGAGTCCCAGCCGCCCATGACTCCGGCGAGGGCGAGAGCCTTCTTTTCGTCGGCGACGACGAGGTCATCGGGTTCGAGTGTGCGCTCGGTGCCGTCGAGCAGGCGCAGCTTTTCGCCCTTGTGCGCGAGACGAACGACGATGCCGCCCTCGATCTTGTCGAGGTCGAAGGCGTGGGTGGGGTGGCCCATGCCGAGCAGAACGAAGTTGGAGGCGTCGACGGCGTTCGAGATCTGCTTCTGGCCGAGCAGGGTAAAGAACTCGGCGATCTGGCCGGTGCTGGAACCGATAGAGACGTTGCGAAGAACCTGCGCGGTGAAGCGGCCGCAGAGCCCCTTGGCAGATGGATCGATGCAGACCGGGAACGGCTTATCGATCAGGGTCCCGATGGGGAGCTTTGGGTGCAGCGGCTCGAGCGGGAGGTCGTAGATGGTCGCGGCCTCGCGGGCGATGCCGTAGTGGTTCATGGCATCGACGCGGTTGGTGGTGATGTCCATCTCAAAGAGGTGGCCGTTTGACCCATGGCCGTGGCCGTTTCCTTCGCCCAGCGGATGGACGCCTTCGACGGCGATGCCGCGGAGCGTGAGGTCGTCGGCGAGTTGCCGATCGGTGACGGTGAGTGCAGGAAGGTAGTGGCGCAGCCAGCGGGTTAGAACTTTCATGATGGACCGTTTCCAGTCTAAATGCTGGAGCGCCGGGGTTGGCTGATCCCTGTGGACGGATGGCGGTTTGATAGGGTGGTGCTGAAACGGTACATCCTGAGGTCACGTGGAGGCTTGGATGAGGCGAAGCTGCTGGCTTGGTTTGGTGTGTGTTGTTGCGGCTGGTGTGGGCGCACCGCTACGGGCGCAGAGTCCGGCGTTGGATCGCGACCTGATGGAGGTCTCCGTCCCAAAGCTGGAGGGGCTGTATGCCGCGCACAAGTACACGGTGACGCAGGTGACAGAGTGGTACCTGGACCGCATCGCCCGCTATGACGGTACGTACAAGGCGCTTCTGTATGTATACCGTGACGGTGCTTTGAAGCGTGCTGCGGAGGAAGATGCCGAGCCGAAGGGCGCGAAGCACGGCAAGCTGTGGGGTGTGCCTGTTCTGGTGAAGGCGAACACCAGTATTAAGGGTCTGGTGACGAGCGCGGGATGGGAAGGGTATCTGAAGCCGGGTGAGGAACTCGTAGCTTCACGCGATGCGATGGTAGTGAAGCGGCTAAAGGAAGCGGGGGCGGTGATCCTGGGGCAGACAAATATGCCGGACTTTGCGGCGAGCGACACGAACATCAGCACAGCAGGTGGAAGGACGGGTGATGCGTACGATGTGCGCTACTCGCCGGGTGGGTCGTCGGGAGGAACGGCAACAGGGCTTGCAGCGAACTTTGCGGTGGTGGGGACAGGGACGGACACAGCGAACTCGATTCGGCAGCCGGCGGCGAACAACAGTCTGGTGGGATTCATGCCGACACGTGGGCTGACGAGCATCGCGGGGATTCATCCGCTGGACTGGCTGCGCGATAACACGGGGCCGCTGGCTCGCGAC